>JAESUA010000142.1 GCA_016763255.1 Magnetovibrio sp.
GCCCTGGTTGATGGCGTGGTGAAGCACCTGAATGCGCGGATCATCGGCGGCCAAGGCCTGGGCGATTTGAAAAGATGCGTCAGCGGAACAATCATCAATGATGATGATTTCCAGCTCCAGCCCGGCGGTGTCGGCGCAACCGACCTTGGCGACCACTTGGGCCAGGGTTTTGGCTTCGTTATAACAGGGAATGACGACGCTGAGCTTATTCATGGATGTCCCTAATAATTACGCCCCAGCCTTGACTGTATCGCGGCTGAAGGACCATTTGACCAAGGCCCCATTGCCCGACAGGGGCCCGGAAATGACGATTTGTTCCGACCTGCGTGGTTTGCCCGGTTGGCCGAGATAGATGCTGTCTTCCAATTTAACACTGTTGGCAGAGGTGCGCAGCCGCCATACGTCTTTGCCCGGCAGGCGCAACAACACCCCATGCCCATCACCCAAAAGCGAGGCTTTGACCGCCGGGTGGAGGTGAAAACGAACGGTGAAGTGCGTTCCGCCGGTGCCGGTTAAACGATCTTCACCACGCAGGTCGGTGCCGTGCGAAGCCAAAAACAATGCGCGATGGTGGGTCAGACCCAGGCTGGAGAGATAGCCATCGTGGCTGGCTTCCACCAAGGTGCCTTCGTCCACATCCCGGCGGGTGCAGGTCACGGTTTCTGGGCCGTGGCTTAGTTTGCCCGGCTCATCGAATGTGGCCGAGGAGGTATTATCGACACTCAGCGTGGAATGTGCGGCGGTGGCGCTCAACGCGCTACGCCAAGGATCGTTGGGTGCGCTGCGTGCCCCACAATTAACGATCAAACGGTGTTTGCCGGCGCTCATTTCGAAACTTAAGGTGCTGGCATGTTGCTGGTGACCGATGGTGGTGGGGTGACCCGTTTCGAAGATGATATGAACATTGTCGGCATTGAGGCGTTGAAAACCGGCGTGCGGGGCATTTTGTGGCGGTTTGGCAACGGAATCCGTTTGCGCCAACAAAAGGTCTAGCCAAGTGGGATCATTTTCCAGGCCACCATTGAACAGTGCCAAGCCGCCATCGGGGTGGCGCAGGGCGCGCACCATCGGGGCGATGCGGTCGATGGCATTTTGCAAGAACCCCGGAACATCGCCGGTGGCGGCACCGATCATGGCTTTGAGTTCCAGCAAGTCTTGCAGCACCTGGGTGAGGCGTTGGGGGCTGCGTTCCACATGGCCGCCGTCGGGCAAAACCTGGGTGGTGATTTCTTTTTCCAGCTGCGCCAAGACCTTGGCCATGCGGCCCTCACCGCCCAGTAGGGCAAAAACGCCAAAGGCTTGGCCTTTGAGCGTATGCAGCCTAGCAAATCCGGTTATCGGCGCGGGGACCGTGCGCAGCAGATGGCGTGCTTCACGCCCGGCGGTTTGGCGCAACAGGGTTTCGAACGGCCCGGTGGCGTCTTCGCGGACCAAAAATGCCCAGTGTTGGCACCAATTGACCAGCCGATCTGCGCTGACCTCGGGGGCCCAGGACACGGCGTTCCAGGTGCGGTTGGCCTCGATCCACACCGACAGCCATCCACGGGCAAAATAGGGGGCTTCACCGCCACTCAGCGCGCTTAAATCTTTCATCCAGGCATGGGAATGGAACCACCCCAGCCATGCTAACGATGCGGTGGCGGGCAGTTCGCGGGCCGAAATAACGCTGTGGCTTTCGCCTTGATGGATAAAAATTCCGTTGAGAATTTGATGACCGATTTGCGGATTGCCGGGCCACAGATCGGGCACATCAAAGCGCATGACTTTGGGTGTGCGGCCCAGCAACAACAGTCGATACAGCGCGGTCGCACGAAAGCCGCCTCCCCCGGGGGGCCCGGTGGGATGTTCACCCTGGGGCTGCCCTGGGGGGCCGTTATCAGCGTTGAGCGTGGTGAAACCGAAACCATTGTTCATCAGTGATGGGTATCAGCTTCAATCCGGGCGGGCAAGGATCACGATCACAAGCTCGCAAGCTGTTAAAGTGTATGGGCTATCATTGATGATTGCACTTGCGTTACAATTATAGAGGGTGGCCGTTTTAGGGCAGATCGTGGATTCGGAACGCAGCCGCAATAGTTATCCTCAGCAGCGACGCAGGCGGGCGGCGAAAAAGCCATCCATACCGCCTTGGTCGCTAAGGTGACTGGGCAGGGTGCGTAAAAAGCCATCTTCGGTAATGATGTCGGTGAGCGTTCCGGCTTCTTGGGGGCGCACGGGATCAAGCACCACCGGGGCACCGGACTCCAGCAGGGCGCGGATCTGGTGCTCGCCTTCTTCGGGCTGTAGTGAACAACAGCAATACACGATCAAGCCCCCGGGACGCACCATTTCGACAGCGGAACTAAGCAGTTTGGCTTGAAGTGCGGCCAGTTTGGTGACGTCTGAGGGCTGTTTGAGGCGCAATACATCGGGGTGGCGGCGTGCCGTCCCGGTGGCCGAGCACGGCACATCGAGCAAAAGCGCATCGGCGAGGATGGCGGGACGCCAGGTGATGGCATCAGCGGTGATGACCTTGGCGTTTAAGCCGGTGCGTTTGAGGTTTTCGTGGACCCGTTTGAGGCGTTTTTCGGAGCGATCCACAGCCATCACCCGGGCCCCAGCGGCGGCCAGTTCCATGGTTTTGCCGCCCGGTGCAGCGCACAGATCGATGACGTGCATGTCGGCGACGTTGCCCAGCAGTCGCGCCGGGATGCTGGCGGCCATATCTTGGATCCACCACGCCCCTTCATCGAAACCGGGCAAGGTGGTGATGGTGCCCTTGTGGTTCATGCGCCGCAGCGATCCGGTGGGCATCAATTGGGCTTCCAATTGCTCGGCCCAATGGGCCGGATCCTCTTTGGCGGTGATGTCGAGTGGGGCCTCGATCAAATGTTGGGCGGCGATGGTGCGGGTGATTTTGCCGCCATAGGCTTCCAGCCAGCTGTCCCACAGCCAAGGTGGTGTGTTGACCCGGTCGATGTCGAGGCCGGCCAGAAGTTCGGCCCCTTCGCGCTGGCTGCGACGCAAGATTGCGTTGACCAGTTTGCGGTACGGCGCAAGGCTGCCGCCGCGGCATAAATCAACCGCGGTGTCGACGGCGGCATGGTCGGCAATGTCGAGAAAAAACAGCTGTGCCAAGCCGATGCGTATCACGTTCTTGGCGGCGATGCCCTTTTTGCCCAAAGGCTTATCCAGGTATGCCGCGGCCAAGGCGTCAATCTCGCCCAAATGGCGCAACACCGTGCGGGTAATTTTCTGGGCCAGCGCGCGGTCACGCTCCGCCAACTTGTTAAAGGAGGTCGTTTGATTGGCGGCTTCATCCAACAAATGTCTTTGGTTGAGCACGGCGTCGAGCAATTCGAGGGCAGCGGTACGAGGCATGATGGGCCGAAAGTCCTTAAACGAGAGTCTGATGGTTGGGGCTGGTTGAGACATCTTGAATTGGTAAAGTTGCCACGGGCCTCACGACCCTATTCATGTCCCTATATTATGCCCCCTATACCACGCAAAAACCCTGGGTTACACTGAAAGCTGATTTTTTCCTCCCCAGATGAGATGTGACCTCGGCCATGCCAAACCATGATTCAATTGATAACTCTATATCCGAAATGCAGAAAAAAGATGCTGCCGAGGGGCCGCTCAACAGCTCCGATACAGATAACAGTTGCGTAACCAACACATCATCAAAACCATCTGAATTACCGAAAGAAATTGGCGGTCGTGACGGTCCCGATCCAACCCGTTATGGTGATTGGGAAAACAAAGGTCGGTGTGTCGATTTTTAAGCTTAAGCATGATTGTGATGCGGCAATTGGCCGTCCTTAAATACTTTTTAGCGGCCTAATAAATGCCCACTTCCAACCTTATCGTGGTGCCGAAACAATAATCTTTGATGACTTGCACGGCCAATATATTTTCACCGCAGGCGGTTTGAATAGGCCTTGAGGTGCCGTGAGGTCATCCCTTTAACGGCGAAGAGGCCCCAATCCACGGTCGACCAAGTCGCGCTCAACTTTACCGTTGCGTGATGAGTACAAATGGATACAAAACCACCAACCGCGAACTGCGTTTGTAGATTTTTGGTTCGGGTTCAGGCCAAGCGGGACGAGTACAGGCTGGTATAAGTTACTGTATGTGGCCTATCTGAGCCACACATCAGCAAGTTTGCTTCAGTTGTGGATGGCAAGTGTTTTTGGCCGATCTGTATGATGTAGCCGTTTGTAATTTATGATGTTTTTTGGCGGCAGATGTTTAGATATTTTTATTTTTGCTTATGTGGGGGCATGATTGGCCATCAACTATATTGGCATAAAATGAAACGCTTGTTTTCATGTGCCGATATTTATCAAATCATATCATATGTTTAGGAAAACAATAACGGCGGAGCCAGGGCCCCGCCGTTTTGCATAGTCTGGTAACCGAAGTTAGCGGTTTTGGCGATTTTCGATCAGCTCGTCGACCACACTGGGGTCGGCAAGGGTCGAGGTATCGCCCAAGCTGCCAAAATCATTTTCGCCAATCTTGCGCAGGATGCGGCGCATGATTTTACCGGAACGGGTTTTCGGCAAACCGGGTGCCCATTGCAGCCAATCCGGGGTGGCGATGGGGCCGATTTCCTTGCGCACCCATTTGACCAGCTCGGATTTTAGCTCGTCGCTGGACTCCACACCGGCATTGAGGGTGACATAGGCATATATACCCTGACCCTTGATATCGTGTGGCGCGCCAACCACGGCCGCTTCGGCGACTTTGGGGTGGGCGACCAGCGCACTTTCGACTTCAGCCGTACCCATGCGGTGGCCGGATACGTTGATCACATCATCGACACGACCGGTGATCCAATAATAGCCGTCTTCATCGCGACGACAGCCGTCACCGGTGAAGTATTTTCCGGGGTAGGTGGAAAAATAGGTCTGCTCAAAGCGATCGTGGTCACCAAAAAGCGTGCGCATCTGGCCGGGCCAGCTGTCGGTTATGCACAGATTGCCTTCGGTGGCACCGTCCATAGGGTTGCCGTCGTTATCGACAATTTGCGGCTGAATGCCAAAAAATGGGCGGGTCGCCGAACCCGGTTTGAGATCCGTGGCACCGGGCAGCGGGCTGATCAAAATGCCGCCGGTTTCGGTCTGCCACCAGGTATCGACGATCGGGCAGCGGCTATCGCCAACCACCTCATAATACCATTTCCAGGCTTCCGGGTTGATCGGCTCGCCCACCGATCCCAGCAACCGCAGGGATTTGCGCGAGGTCTTTTTGACCGGCCCGTCGCCATCGCGCATCAATGCGCGGATCGCGGTCGGGGCGGTGTAGAAGATGTTGACGTTGTGCTTGTCGACCACCTGCCAGAAGCGCGAAGCGTCTGGGTAGCTGGGCACGCCTTCAAACATCAAGGTGGTGGCACCATTGGCCAGCGGTCCGTAGACGATGTAGCTGTGGCCGGTGACCCAACCCACATCGGCGGTGCACCAATAGACTTCACCATCGTGATAATCGAACACGTATTGATGGGTCATGGAGGCATAAACCATATAGCCGCCAGTGGTGTGCACAACACCTTTGGGCGCGCCGGTGGATCCAGATGTATAAAGAATAAACATCGGATCTTCGGCGTTCATTTCTTCGGGTTCACAGCTGGCGGGCTCTTCGGCGATGGCATCATGATACCAAACGTCACGGCCGTCTTCCCACGTGATATCGCCGCCGGTGCGCTTGACCACCAACACGGTTTCGACCGTGGGGCAATTGGCCAAGGCTTTGTCGACGTTGGATTTTAGCGGAATGGCTTTTTTGCCACGCAGGCCTTCGTCGGCGGTGATGACGCAGTTGGAGGCACAGCCCTGGATGCGGCCGGCCAAAGCGTCGGGCGAAAATCCGCCAAAAACGATGGAGTGGATGGCACCGATGCGGGTACAGGCCAACATGGCGTACGCGGCTTCGGGGATCATCGGCATATAGAGGGTGACCACGTCGCCTTTTTTGACGCCGCGGGCCTTCATGGCATTGGCCAGTTTGCACACTTCGTCGTGCAATTGTTGGTAGGTGATGTTTTTGGACTCGTCCGGGTCGTCGCCTTCCCAAATGATCGCGGTTTGATCTGCGCGGGTGGCGAGGTGGCGATCGATGCAGTTGGCCGAAGCGTTCAGTGTGCCGTCTTCATACCATTTGATGGTGACGCCGGGGATATTGTAGTTGACGTCTTTTACCTTGGTATAGGGTTTGATCCAGTCGAGGCGCTTGCCCTGTTCGCCCCAGAACCCTTCGGAGTCCTCGACCGATTGTTTGTACATTTCAAGGTACTTGGCATTATCGACCCATGCTGTTTTGGCCAGTTCATCCGAAACTGGAAAAATGTTGGATTCAGTCATTAGTAGTGTCCCTCCCTGGGTGAGGTCAGTTTTGGGTATTCTCGTTTTATCCGTAATTTTAAACCCCTTACCGTGGAATGGCTCCCGGTTTTGATTTTGGGGCGGGAAACGAGTCCGCTCGCGTACCACTCTGCAACAATTGTGCAGTGCAGCGTAAATCAGATTATTGAGGAATTGTGGGCCGTGTGCAAGGGGCGATCAGCCAAAAACGACCAATTTTCAATCCAGCCACACATGCCCTTCGCGCACCACGCACGATATGGGGGTCAAATGTTTTCCGATGCAGGGACCTTGGACACATTCGCCGTCTTCGATGCGAAACAACGCCCCGTGGGTGGAACACAAAATCATATCCTTTTCCGGGGTCAAAAAATGTCCCGGCATGAAATCGAGCGGCGCAAGGATATGAGGACAGGAATTCACATACAAGGTGATGTTGTCGGCTTGGCGCACGGCGATGATAGAGGTGCGCTGACCGTCGAGTTCGGTGACCAAGGCGGCGGACTCGCCATCATCGATATCATCGAGTTTGCACAAGGCTAATTTGTGCGGGGCCAATTTGCTCGGGGGTTGCGCACTCATGATTCAAGACCTCCCGCCATGGAGAGAACTTCCGCCCATTCGTCATCACGCACCGGTGATACGGACAGGCGCGATTGACGCAACAAGGCCATGTTTTCCAACTTGGGATTGGTTTTGATGTTGGCCAAGGATACGGGTTCTTTCACTTGCGCAATGGCTTTAAAATCGACACACACGAATTTGCCTTTTGCATCGCTCGGGTCGAGGTAAAATTCCGTCACCACCTCCACCACCCCAACGATACTCTTTTCGTGAACGGAATGATAAAAAAAGGCCAAGTCGCCCAGCTTCATAGCCTTCATAAAATTGGCGGCTTGGTGATTGCGCACGCCATCCCACGGCTCAACCCCGGCCTTGACATGATCGGCCCAAGACCAGCTTCGGGGTTCGGATTTGACCAGCCAATAGGCCACGCTGAGGTCTCCTTTTAGCCCAGAACTTTTTTCCACGGGCGGATCGTTACGTCTGCGAAAACACCTGCAGTGGCGTAAGGATCGGCGGCGGCGAAAGCATCCACTTCGGCGCGGTTTTCCATATCGACGACGATCAAGCCGCCGTTCATGGTTTCGCAGTCGTCCGCCTACGTGGGTCCGGCAAAAACCAATTTGTCACCCAGGGCTTTAAGATGTTCAAGGTGGGCAGGGCGGTTTTCCAGGCGTACATCGAGGCGGTCAACGTGGTCGGTGCAAAAAAGGGCGAACAGCATGGATGGATCCCTATTGGTCATGATGAAAGTGGTTTGATAAGCGTTAGTAAGCAAACGTGAACCGGCTGGAGCGTAATTTCAAGGCTTTGATGAACATCAAAGACAAAATACATGAATAATATGTTCATGGTTCACAATTAACCATAATTAATATATGGTTAATATAGATTGCCACGACCCCCCTTTATACACGTTAGGCAAGTAATTTTCGTATTCCACGACGAAGCGATAAAAGGGAGTTCATGCGGCATGGAACACTTCACTATCGAACAGTTTTTGCCTTGTCGAGAACCGGAACTGGCCACGATCAGCCAACGCAAAGCCTTGCCCCAAGGAAATGTGCAGTTGTGTTTGGCGCATGATGTCATGGCCGTGCCCATGTCGTCTGGGTTTAAGGTGTCGTGGGCCGGGGGTGATGTATATGTGCGTGATATGGGCCTTTTGCGTGAACTTGAAACGGGTCGGCTGAGCACCCGTGAAGCCGCCCGCCGTGGCATGAGTGATGTCCATGAGATGGAACAACTGAATGCCGCAGGGCTGATTTCGACGGATATAAGCGCGTTGCATCATGTGCGTGAAGCCAAGATCGCCGACCGCTATCGTAGGCTTTACGATGAAGGTGACTGGACCTGGTTTTGCATGAGTCCCGACAAACTCGAAATTGATCTCACCAACCGCTGCAACCTGACCTGTGTGCACTGCAGCCGTGAAGCCAGCCCGCACGCCGATGTTGATCCCGAAATGAAACCGCAACAGCTGTTCGCCCTGGTCGCGGAGGCGGCCGATATCGGCGCGACCTCGCTGAGCTTGATGGGCGGGGAGCCGACGGTGCATCCACACCTGTTGGATCTGGCACATTTTGCCAAAAAAAAGGGCATCCATTCTTTGTCGACCAGCACCAATGGCCTGCGGGTTAAGGCTGAAATGGCCGAGCGCATGGCCTATCTGTTTTCTTCATTGCAGGTCAGCCTGCATGGTTGTGATGCGCAAACCCATGACCGTATCGTGCAACATGACGGCGCGTTTAAGGCCGCGACCAATGCGGTGCGCTTGATGATCAAATATGGTGCCCCGGCCATCAACGTGGCATTTTCGGTGATGCCGCAAAATCGTTCACAAATTGAGGATGCGGTGAAGATGGCCCAGGACCTTGGTGCCACCTCGGTGCGGTTTTTGGCGCTCACCGCCGAAGGCCGCGCAAGCTGCCTGCCGATGCTCAGCTGCGAAGACAAAAGTGAGATTTCCGACGAGTTGCGCCGCCTGCGCGAAACTTTGGCCGAGGACACCAGGGCCCTGGACGTGCAGGGCGGCGGCTTTCCCATCTACTTACCGTTTAATAACAAGGCGGCAGTTTATGGCTGTCCCGCAGGGCGTACCTTGATGTACGTCGAGGCCGACGGCGCGGCGCACATTTGCCACGCGGTGCACGACACAGTCGGCAACGTCACCGAGACCGCGTTGCTTGACCTTTGGCATCACCCGGATGTGCGAACCATACGCAGGCGAATTTCTTGTGATTGCTCCTACACATCCATTTGGGCCGGGGGCTGTTTGGCTAACCCCGAATGGATGGAGCGCTTTCAAAGTCCACAATCTAAGTGCGTTCAGGCTAAGTGCGCGCAGGCATCCCAAAGCCCCAGTGCGCCAGCAAAATCAGGTGCGCCTGCATAACCAGATGCACCAGCATAAATATTACTGTCAGCAGAGGAAAAAATCATGGCTCGCAGAGTAACCAGCGCTGCATTGGCGAAGAAAATCGACCCGACAATCAGCCGTTTTTTCGAAGAAGAATTGATCAAATTGCGCAAGGATATCACATCGCTTGGGCGCGGTGATGTGATGGCCTGCCAGTCTTGTCACTTGGATGACGGCTGTTGTGCCGATATCGGGTGTTGTAAGGACAAGGGCTGTTGCGGCCAAGCCAAGTCGGACTCGGGCTTGTTTGAAAATCCCGATATCTGGTTGTCCGAATTGGACAAGCGCATCACCAAGATCGTGCCGGGTTATAAACCCTGAGCTATTCGATGTTCAGCGGGCGGCTCAAAAGGCCGGTGATGATGGCGTCAAGATCGACGCCGTGGTTGAGCACCCCGTCGACCGCCAAGCAGATCGGCATGTCGACCTGATGGCGACGCGCCATTTCGGTGACCGCTGCGGCGGTGAATACGCCCTCGGTGACGGCGTTGCGTTCGGCTAAAATATCGTTGAGGCTGCGGCCCTGGCCCAATTGCACGCCCAGCGAAAAGTTGCGCGATTGCATGGCACTGCAGGTCAGGGTCAGATCGCCCAACCCGGAAAGGCCCATCAAGGTGTGCTCGTCCGCGCCCAGCACTTCACCCAAGCGGACAATTTCCGCCAGACCACGGGTGATCAAAGCGGCGCGCGCGTTGTCGCCCATTTTACGGCCTTCGACGATGCCACAGGCGATGGCCAGAACGTTCTTGATGGCACCACCAATTTGCGCGCCGATCACGTCATAAGAATAATAAGGTCGAAAACAGCGACTGGATAAGGCCTTGCATAGGTGTTGCCCCAGCGCCTCGTCATCGCAGGCCAGGGTGATCGCGGTGGGCATATTGCGCGCCACTTCGATGGCAAAGGTGGGCCCGGACAAAATGGCAATCGGCACCTCTTCACCCAAAGCTTCGCCGACCACATCGCCCATTAATTTATAGCTGCCCTGCTCAATCCCTTTGGCGCAGATGATTGCCGGCACGCCGGGTTTCCAGTGGGGTTTGGCGGCTTCGCACACGGCGCGCATGAATTGCGCCGGGGCGACCAACAAAACCGCTTCGACATCCAGGGCCTCGGCCAAATCGGTGGTGGCGTGAATACCTTCATCCAAGGTCACGCCGGGCAAAAAGGCGGTGTTTTCGTGGTTCGAATTGATGGCCTTGGCGACGTCTGATTCATGGGCCTGCAAGAGCACTTCTGGCCCGGCGCGACGCACCGCCGTGGCCAATGCCGTTCCCCATGCCCCCGCACCGATGACCCCAATTTTCTGCACGTCGTTTGCCTCCGTAAATGTGTTCAAGTTATATGCACGTTCAAAAGATTGCGCACAAGGCCTGCTTAGGCTTTAACGCCCGCGCCCTTGGCTTTGGGCGCGTCCGGGTCCAGCGGCCAGCGTGGACGCGGGGCAAAATCGAGGCCATCTGGGGGGCCATTTTTAAGCCGCTCGATGCCCGCCCAGGCGATCATCGCGGCGTTATCGGTACATAGGTTGAGGGGTGGGGCGACCAAAACCATGCCCTCTTTGGCGACCACCTGTTGAAGCTTTTCACGCAACGCGGCGTTGGCGGCCACGCCCCCGGCGACCACCAAGGTCGTGCCATCCGGGCATTGTGCCTGAAACTCATGCATGGCGCGCCGCGCCCGATCGGCGATGACGTCGGCCACCGCGGCCTGGAAACTGGCCGCCATGTCGTTGACGTCTTGGTCCAACAATTCGCCCGGCGGCAGCGCATCGATGGCGCGTTTGACCGCCGCTTTGAGCCCTGAAAATGAAAAATGACAGCCCGGTCTGCCGCGCAGTGGGCGGGGTAGGGCAAAACGTTTGGCGTCGCCGAGCTTGGCCGCGGCCTCGATCGGTGGCCCGCCGGGATAGCCCAGGCCCAACAATTTGGCCGATTTATCGAACGCTTCTCCCACCGCATCGTCGATGGTGGTGCCCAGGCGAGTGTAATCACCGACCCCGCGCACGATCAAAAGCTGGCTGTGGCCACCCGATACCAGCAACAACAGATAAGGAAATTTGACGTTATCGGTGAGGCGTGCGGTCAGCGCGTGGCCTTCCAGATGGTTGATCGCGACAAATGGAATGTCATGGGCACAGGCGATGGCCTTGGCGGTCATCACCCCGACGATCACCCCGCCGATCAACCCCGGTCCGCCGGTGGCGGCCACCGCATCGAGATCTTCAAAACCGATGTTGGCCTGCTCCATGGCTTGTTTGACCACGTGATCGGCGTATTCCAGGTGGGCGCGCGCGGCCACCTCGGGCACGATGCCACCGTAGGGGCGGTGTATCTCGATTTGCGACAGCACCACATCGGATAGAATTTCACCCTGATCGGTGATCACCGATGCAGCGGTTTCGTCACAACTGGTTTCGATGCCCAGCACGATCATGTATAAAGCCTTTGAAAAAACCTTCGTTTTGTCATCTTACTCTTGCCATCTTACTTTTGCCTCGGGCGGACTTTACTCTAAGGCGAGCCGCAAAAAACCATATATTTTTTCTCAAGGACCGGACCCTCTCATGACACCATTTCGCATCGGCACCCGAGGCAGCCCGCTGGCATTGGCCCAGGCCTATGAAACCCGTGATGGCTTAATCGCCGCCTTCCCCGAAATGGGTGAAGAAGGCGCGATCGAAATCGTTGTCATCAAAACCACCGGCGATAAAATTCAAGACCGCGCCTTGATGGAAATTGGCGGCAAGGGTCTGTTTACCAAGGAAATCGACGACGCCATGCTGACCGGTGAAATTGAAATCGCGGTGCATTCCATGAAAGACGTGCCGACCTGGATGCCCGAAGGCATTCATCTGCCGTGCATGTTGGAACGCCAAGACGTGCGCGATGCGTTTATTTCCAACAAAGCCAAAAGCATTTGGGACTTGCCCCAAGGCGCGGTGGTCGGCACCGCGTCGCTGCGTCGCCAGTCGCAAATTCTGGCGCGACGTCCCGACCTGAAGGTGGTGACCATTCGCGGCACCGTGCAGACGCGCTTGAAAAAGCTCGAAGCCGGGGATGTGGACGGCACCATGTTGGCCACCGCCGGGCTTAACCGCATGGGCATGGAACAACACATCACCGAAACCATGAACCCCGATGAATTCATCCCCGCCGTCGGCCAAGGCGCCATCGGCATCACCTGTATGATCGATGATCAACGGGTGAACACCATCTTGGCGGCGTTGAACCATGAAAAAACCGTGGTGCGGGTCACCGCCGAGCGGGCTTTTTTAAGGGTCTTGGACGGTTCGTGCCGCACCCCAATCGCCGCCCACGCGTGGTATGACGGCGACAAAACATTGCAGTTTAAGGGTCTGGTGGCCAAACCCGATGGTTCAGTGGTGCACGCGGTATCGCGCAACGGGGTCGCCACCCTTATCGATGCAGACGCCATGGGCCGTGATGCGGGCGAAGAGTTGAAGGGCAAAATCGGCCCGGACTTTTTGGTCACCGCGTCCCATGAGTCCTCACCGACCACCGCACCCAGCAAAAAAGACTGAGCCGCGTACGATGCGTCTGCTGGTCACCCGCCCTGCTGAGGATTCCCAGCGATTGATCAGCGCCCTTGAGCGCGCCGGTCATGAAGGCGTGGCCGCGGCGTTGCTCGAGATTCGTTATTTTGAGGGCGATGAGTTGGATCTAAACGGGGTCCAGGCGGTTTTGTTGACCTCGGCCAATGGTGTGCGCGCTTTTGCTGCCCGGTCGGAACAACGCGATTTGCCAGCTTTGTGTGTCGGTGACGCCACCGCCCGTGAAGCCTTGGCGTTGGGCTTTTTGAGCGTGAAAAGTGCCGCGGGCGATGTCCAGGCCTTGGCCAAGCTGTGTGCATTGGAATTGGATCCGGCCAATGGCGCAGTGCTGCATCCGGCAGGCTCCAAGGTGGCCGGGGATTTGGCCGGGTTGGTGCAAGTCGATGGTTTTAGTTATCGCCGTGAAGTGCTTTACGAAGCCATCAAGGCGCAACATTTGCCGTCCGCAGCACTCGACGCCTTGGTCGACCAAAGCGTCGATGGGGTGTTGTTGTTTTCACCGCGCACCGGGGCGGCGTTTGCGCGCCTGGTTGACAAGGCCAACGCCAGTTCGCATCTCACAGCGGTCAGCGCGTATTGTTTGAGCGCAGCGGTGGCCGATAAGATTAAAGATTTACCATGGCGTGCGGTGCATATTGCCGCCAAACCCGATCAGGCTTCGCTTTTGGCTTTGCTGGATGCATGATAGATATATTTCTATAGCCTAATTTTGATTTTGTTCACTTTGGGGACCTGACCCACTCATGACGGACACCACCGATAAGAATGCCGATGTCGATATTATCGATGTCGCGTCATCGCAAGACGCCTTAAACGAAGGCCAATCAGGCCCCGATAAAGGCCCAAATCGTGCACCCGAAAAATCATCCGGTGGCGGCTTTGTCTGGCTGCTGGCGGCGGTGGTTGTGATGGCCGGCGGCGGATATGCCGTGTGGCCGTATGTGGGCAATCAAGCCGCGCCCTATGTCAAAGAGGCGCGCACCATGTTGGGGTTTCAGGGCCGTCCGACCCAGCCGACTTTGCCCAAACCTGCCCAGCCCGAACGGCCCTCGCCGGTGACGCCATCTCCGGTAACCCCAGCTCCGGCAACAACGTCTGGCGCAAAAATGCCGCCCGTTGATATACCCGCTGTTGAAACGCCGGTGGCTGCGGCCCCTGAACCGATGCGCGTTTCCCCGGTAGAGGCTCCGGTACAAGTCCAGGCTCCTTTGGGCAATCTGGATCGCCGTATTGCGCAATTGGAAAGCCAAGCCGGGCAAAATCAATCGGGTGCAGATGTTGCGCCGATCTTGAACAGCTTTGTCGCGCGCCTGGATGTGTTGGAAGCCCAACTTAACGCAGCCCTTAATGACGGTGGTTCGACGGATGGTCAAACGGCGCTGGATGCGACCTCGCATTTGGCCCGCACCTTGGAACAAATTACGGCTCAACTGGCGACCTTGAACACCCGCCTTGGGGCCTTGGAAAATGCCCCACGCTCCTTGATCGATCCCAGCGCTTCGGCCCAGGCTTTGGTGCTGGCGGTGAGCCAGTTGCAGACCCAAGCGGGCAATGCAGCTGCGTTTTCCGGCGATCTGGACGCGCTTGAACGTATTGGCAGCGCCGATCCTTTCATCGCTGCGGCGGTGGCGCGTTTGCGCCCTCATGCCTCTTTAGGGGTGGCAAGCCTGACGGTGTTGAACGCTGAATTTAAAACCATGGCGGCCAATGTGATGCGCGCCCACAGACGATCCGATCGAGGCGGCTGGTGGAGTGAGGTCACCAATGCCATGGGTTCATTGGTGAGCGTGCGGCGCACCGATCCGGCGCGCATCGATGATGAGGTCGAACGCGCCTTGGCGATTGCCGAACGCGCGTTGGGTCAAAATGATTTGCATACCGCGGTGGCCGCGCTGCGCGCCCTGCAGGGTCCGCAAGGCCCCCAGGCCCCGCCAGCCCAGGCCGCCAACCCCTGGCGCAATGCGGC
>JAESUA010000143.1 GCA_016763255.1 Magnetovibrio sp.
AAGCCCTGAGCGACCATCCGCTGGTCACCATTGCCCGTGAAGAAATCACAGACCTTGAAAGCCTGGACGGACAAAACATCATCGTCGCCACCGGGCCGCTGACCTCAGATGCGTTATCGCAGTCCATTCGCACCATCACCGGAGCGGATCAAATGGCGTTTTTTGATGCCATCGCCCCGATCATCTACAAAGACAGCATCGATTTCGACAAAGCCTGGTTCCAGTCGCGTTACGACAAGGGCGATGGCTCCGATTACATCAACTGCGCCATGAACAAGGAGCAGTACTACACCTTCATCCAGGCGCTTTTGGACGGCGACAAACAAGAATTTAAAGATTGGGAAAAAGACACCCCCTATTTTGAGGGCTGCTTGCCCATCGAGGTGATGGCAGAACGCGGCGTCGAGACCCTGACTTTCGGGCCGATGAAGCCGGTGGGCCTGACCAATCCCAATGCCCCGGACAGACGCTCCTACGCCATCGTGCAGCTGCGCCAAGACAATGATTTGGGTAGCCTGTGGAACATGGTTGGCTTTCAGACCAAGTTGACCTACTCCGAGCAAAAACGCGTCTTCACCACCATTCCTGGACTGGAAAATGCCGAGTTTGCACGCCTGGGCGGCATGCACCGCAATACCTTCATCAAAAGCCCGGAGCTTTTGGACCAAACCCTGCAGCTCAAATCCCACCCGGCGATTCGCTTTGCCGGTCAAATCACCGGCTGTGAAGGCTATGTCGAAAGCACCGCCATGGGCCTTTTGGCGGGCCGTTTTGCGGTACGCGAACGCCTTGACCAAGACACCACACCGCCGCCCAACACCACCGCCATGGGGGCTTTGCTAGGTCATGTCACCGGTGGTGCGGACGCCCAAAACTACCAGCCGATGAACATCAACTTCGGTTTGTTCCCGGTTGCCGAAATCGATGATCGCCCACCCGAATTGCGCGGCAAGCGGCTCAAACGCGGCGATCGTAAAAAGGCCCGCAAGGCCGCCGTTTGCGCCCGCGGCCTGAAGGCCCTGATGGCCTGGATCGAAGACACCAAAGCATGATCGAGCTTTATGGTCACCCGACCCAAAACGTGCTCAAGGTACAAATTCTGCTCGAAGAGCTAAATCTTCCCTATTCATTCATCAATGACCGCACCCTCGAAGCCGCAAGTCTTGAATTTGCAGCCTTTCGCCGCGCCAGCCCCACCGGTCAGGTTCCCGGGTTAATTGACCCGCAGACCGGTGTAGAACTTTTTGAATCAGCGGCCATCATGATTTATTTGGCAGAAAAAATGGGCCGGTTTCTGCCCGGCCTGGATCAACCGGCTCAGCGCGCAGAAACGCACAAATGGCTGTTGTTCGAAGCCGCCAGCGTCACCCCTGCGATGCTCGACATTTACCATTACACGCTGATTGCAGATAGTTCCCAGCCTTATTGTGAAGAGCGTGCGCGCATCAATACGCGCCGCGCCCTTGATGTTTTGGAAAGCTGTCTGAGCCAAGGCCGAGACCATCTGGCCGGTGCCTATTCAATCGCCGATATGATCCTCTATCCATGGATGGCGATCCTCGAAGATTTCACCGACATAGCGCTGGGTGACTATCCCCACCTAGAATCTTGGACCACCCGCATCGCCAACCGTGCTGCCGTCAAAAAAGCGGAGACGTTTTAAACGCCTCCGCTCTTCGAATAGGCTACTGGCAAAGCGTTATTGAATAAATTCAGCAATGGCGTCGGCGGCATCCTCGGCAAAAAAGTCGAGGAAAAAGTGGCCCGCTTCGTCAATCACAACGAGCTGAATTTTTTCACCATCGGCCATCGGCTCAACCGCTTCGATCAAGCCTTTAACCACCTTATCTTCGCTGCCCGCGATCACCAGTACCGGCTTTGCGATCATCGGCAACAAGTTCGGCGTATGCATGCGGTCATCTTTTTCGTAATAGCTGATAAAACTGTCCGCGGTAACGTCCGCGCCGGGGCAGTACAGTACGCCAACGCCTTTCATGAACTCAGCACCTTTACCGCTATCGACCTTGGCTTGGGCAGCGGCAAAAGCCTTTGCGAGTGTCTGCTTATGGGTTTTCTCGAACCCCTTGGCTAGGGCCTCTTCTGTCCAGGTTTGTGGGGCGATCAACACGACCTTACTCACGATGGCATCGTCTTCACGCGCCGCAAACCAAGCCGTTTGGTTGCCACCACGCGAATGGCCAGCAAGCACCACATTTTTGACACCCTGTCCCTTAAGGTATTCAAGCCATAGGCCAATTTCGACCATCGCATTGGAATGTTTGTGGGTCGCGGGGACCTTGCAGTCATACATGCCGGTGCGGCTGTCCAGGCCGAGGCTCAAGGTCGGAGCAAGTGAGCTGATATCGCGTTCCGCCAACAAGCGTTGGAGCGAGACGATGATTTCCATTTTGTTGTGCGCCAGGGTGCCATGGGTCAACAGCACCACGCCGTCCGCCACGGTTTTGCCATCAGCCAGCTGTAAATTGGCATTTAAAGTCAAACCATCCGGGCTTTTCAGGGTTACCCCCTGGGCCTGCGCATTGGCTGCAAGGCAGCCCAAAGCAAAAGCTGCAAACAAACTTGTCTTCAAAGTGTTAAACATATGTCGGTATTCTCCCTGGCTGGCCCTATTATTGATTCTGCTATATCAACTGCTATTTTTAATGCGATTGCATATGCATAGGGCTCATTTTAGCTGTGCGAGGTATAGCAGTTCTCATGAATTGCGCATAGTTTGATGATATAAGGAATTAGTCGATTCTTGTGGTTTGAACCGGCGCTCATGACAAGGGACTAAACGGGACACATGCCCCGCAAAACCGCACCGATAAAGGCCCAGCCCTCCTGCACCGCATTGCGTGTGCGGGCACGTGATTTATTGTGCGCATTTTTTTTACTGGCGCTGGGCACTGCCGTGTTGCCGACACACATCTCAGCCGTTTCCATGGCACAAGCTCAGCAAGCTCCGGACGCCGCCACACAAGAGCTTTTCCTGGCCGTAGACGTCAACAATTTGCAAGGGGTGCGCGACGCAATCGACAAAGGTGCCAACATCGAGGCCCGTGATTTCACCGGCACCCAACCCGTTGACATAGCCATCGATCGGGGCTATTTCGACATTGCCCGTTACCTAATTTCGGTACGCAATTTACGCCAGAATCAACAAGATCCAACGGCACAAATTCCGAAAATGGATGCACCGGCGCAACAACTGGGTGAAGACACCAACCCTTTTGAGGTCCTGCCCGAGCCACCTGCCCCCCCCGTTGTGGATCCCGTCGTAGCGCAGACACCCGAGACTGTTGAGGTTTCCCCCTCGCTCTTTGATGTGGCGGAGTCTGGACCAGAATTGGCGGATCTTCCTGAGCCTCAAAACCCAAGTCTTGAAACTCAGCCACGCGTGGAAAAAGACGCAACGCGCGCACCGGATCAAACCAGCGAAAGGCTGGAGCTCAAGGTGGATACCGAGGTGCCTCAGCCCGTTGCGCGCACAGCCAAGGACTCGGCTGCAAAAACATTCATCACCACCTTTTTTGATTTTTTCAAGCCACCCAACGTCACCGGCGTGATCCGTCGCGAACAAGGCCAGGTGACCCAGAACGCCGCTCTTTCAGATGTAGAACTGGCCCAAGAGCTCGATAATATCAGAGCCGAACGCGGCACCGATATCATCAAGGGTCCCGCCGTGCCGTTCTCCCCTGATGAGCTGGCCCAAGAACGTCCACCGGCACCGCAAATCCCGGCACCGATAAATGACGAGTTGGCTGCGGCCCCGCTTGAGACCCCAGAACTCGTCCCCTATTCGGTTGGCTCTGTACCAACACCTGAACCTTTTCAAGGCCAAGAGGATCCGTTCGGTGAATTGTCCATAGAGGATGCAACACCTCAAGACGAGCAACCTCTCGAAGCCTCTGTACCGATAACCTCACGCCCTTCCAGTACCGCGTCCAAACCAAGTTACAGAGAAGCTCCCGGTGTCCCCGGTCGACGCTATGATAGCGACAAACCCTTTGGTGGCGGTGTTGACCCGGATATCCTCGCCTTTTTAGGCTTGGACCCACGCACGGCTCTTCCCTCTGAGGCGCAGGTGGTCGCAAAGGCCGATGATGACGATCCGTTTGCCTCTCTCGGTGGGGCGGATGACAACCCATTCGACCTTCTGGAAGGTGCCGATGACACCAATATTTCAGACCTCCTGGAAGGCTTAGGCGAACCTCAAGACGTGGCCGAACGCACGCCTCGATCACCGCCGCCACCTGGGGGGGCTAGCGATGACCCCTTTGCCACGCTGGGGCCATTAGATGACGTGGATGAACTGGCAGGGCTTTTGGAAAGCACCAATGAAGATGTTTCCGGCACCCAAGGATGGGACGTGACCAGGGTCGATGGGGCCGACTTACCATCCGAAGTCATCGTTTTGACGGATATTGAAGCCAGTGGTCAGATTCTGGATGGGGTCGAGCTTACCCTTGGTTCCGATACCACCATTGGTCAAGAAGTGGGGGCTGAGCGCTTGAAGTTGATGGAACAAAAGACCATCCACAAACCCTGCTTGGCCAAAGGCGGCAACGACACGCTGTTTTGTGTCGATAAGGTCAGCTGGCCGTTCGAGTTGGAGGAGGACTTTTTGGTCGATACCATCATGTACCAAGGCACACGGGCGATTGCGCGTTATGACGCGGGCCGGGCATCGAATTACCACACCATGTTCCGCTCCACTTCGTTCGAAAAAGTGGTCGGCTATTACACCCAGCGCTATGGTCAGCCAAGCCAGGTCATCGAGCGCGCCATCGCGCCCTTGGCCGCGCCACGCCAAGACAACCCTACGTATTTATGGCAAAGCCGCGAGCCGGGCACCGACACCATCTCCACCTTAGAAATTCGCAAATTTAACGATGCCCAAGGCGGTTTTCCCGACACCTTGCGCGGCGTCATCTTGCTTTATCGCAACCACGCAAAATCCATCTTCCCGCAATTGTCACAATTGGAATTGATGGTGCTCAAGGCTGACAATGTCGCTGCCGCAGAAGAAAGCCTGGGGGGCGTAGAAGACTCTAGCAGCATCTGGAACTAAAACCGTCCCGTCAATTTACCCAGCCAAATCGAGGCAACCGCCCCCACACCCGCAGGCGGTTCTTCGCGCGCGGCTGGATTCCAACCTTGGCGTTCAAGCCGTTTCAAATGACGATCCGCCAAACGCGCGATCACCAGTGCCGGCAACGCGGCTTTGGTGGGCGAGCACGACCGGGCATTTTGCAACAAGCTGCCAGCCTGCGTCAAAACGTCCCGTATTTTTGTCCCTTGCGGCAACATATCGCGGCGTTGGCCATTTTGAAACGGCAAAGCCCGCATCAGTCCGATCAACGCCCAGGCGGTCCCGACATCAATTGCAGCGCGGCGTGCAGCTTCATCTTCCACACCCAAAACATCCACCATCAGGCCCTGCAAGACTCCGCCTGTGGCTTGGGAATAAGCGGTCAGTTCAAGAAGAGAATTCGGCCTATCAGGTTCAAGATCAAAGTTGCGTGCCTCACTCAATCCGCGCAACTCGCTTAAGCGTCCCTGCAAAACATCCCGCACCTGCGCCAGTCCTTGCGCCACCGGATGGGACGGTGGACGACCTGCCAGGATGCCCGGCACCACGTCTATCCACCATTGCAGTTTGATCTTGCCCAACATCGGTTCCGAGACCGTTTTGGCAATGGCCGAAAGCTCAATGTTAAATGCTATCAGCGCCATCAGTCCGCCACGTTTAGAGTGGGGAGCGCTCAACGCGCACAGGTAGCGTTCACGATCCAAACGGCTGAGGTCAAAAACGGTGGCATTGGATTCAAACATAAGCAGGCTTTTTCAAGGTTTTTATCAAAATGTCTGCTATCCTTAGCGCAAATTGTGAATGCACAGGAAATTATCAAATGAAGTTGATAGAACATTTGATATTTTCGCTGAAGCCCCTATGTTTTCCGTAGTCGTTTAGAATTGTTTTAAAATAGATAGCTTTATGAGGTCAACGATGGCTTTTGAACTTCCCGATCTTCCTTTCGCCAAAGACGCGCTTGAGCCGCACATTTCGGCCAACACGTTCGATTTCCACCATGGCAAACACCACAACACTTATGTGGTCAACCTCAACAACATGACCGCCGATACGCATATGGCGTCTATGAGTCTTGAAGACATCATGAAAGCCACCGCGGGCGATGCGTCCAAGGCTGGCATTTTCAACAACGCCGCACAGGTCTGGAACCACACCTTCTTCTGGAATTCCATGACCCCCAATGGCGGTGGCGAACCCACCGGCGCAATTGGGGATGCGATCAACGCTTCGTTTGGCTCCTACGGCGAATTCAAAGAAGCCTTCAAAACCGCTGGTATGACCCAGTTCGGCAGTGGTTGGGCGTGGTTGGTTAAAAAAGGCGACAAGCTCGAAATCGTCAAGACCCCGAACGCAGAATGCCCGCTGACCGACGGCGCGACCCCGATCATCACCTGTGATGTGTGGGAACACGCCTACTATCTCGATTATCAGAACCGCCGCCCAGATTTCTTGGAAGCGTTCTTGAACAATCTGGTCAACTGGGACTTCGCCAACGCCAACTTTGCCGGCTAAGCGAACTCTGACAAACATACGAGAAAGGCCCGGAGACATCCCTCCGGGCCTTTCATTTTGTCTGATTTCGGCGTTCGCTAAAGTCACTAATGCGGCTTGGTATTAGGCTTGAACCAAGCTTTCTTGGGCAAACACGGAGCGATGCTGAGGAAGGCTTACCGTCACCGTCGTGCCCTTGTTATGCACACTATCTATGGACAAGGTTCCACCGTGTAGCCCGACCAACTCTTTGGTCAACGGCAAACCTAGGCCCGCACCTTCGTGCTTGGCAACCATCCCGCGCTGAACCTGGCCAAATTTTTCCATCGCCTTAGCCATGTCTTCATCCGTCATGCCGATACCCGTATCGCTGACAACCAGTAAATGCCCCCCATCCTGGGAGATCGATGCGCAAACGCTGATCGTGCCGCCCACGGGGGTGAACTTAACCGCATTGGACATGAGGTTGATGAGGATTTGCTTCATGCGGCGTTCATCAGCAAACAGCAAAGGCAGGTCCGCATCAAATTGAGTGTGCAAGTTGATGCCTTCACCCTCGGCATGCAGGCGGACGAAACGCACTGAATCTTCAACCAGCATGCCAATCTCTAAATTCGTTTCATACAATGCCATTTTGTTGGCTTCGATAGCAGAGATATCAAGCATGTCCTTGATCAGCTCGTGCAGGTGGTGGCCCGATGATCCGATATCATTGATATAATCCTCGTATTTCTGATGACCAAGAGGACCAAAAGTTTGCAGCTTTATTGATTCCGAGAATCCGATGATGGCGTTCAACGGGGTCAGCAGCTCATGGCTCATGTGGGCAAGAAAATCAGACTTCGCCGCCGAGGCCCGCTCGGCCTCAGTTTTGGCTTTGACGTAATTTTCCATCATTTCTACATACTGCACGGTCAGCGCTTCTGCGCGTTCACGTGAGTCTTGTAGGGTGAATGTATCTTTGATCAGGCGATCATTGGTACGCCGTAGTTTTTGCTCTGTATTTCTGAGGGTCAGGGTCAAACGGGCTATGCCCGATAGCAAGGCATGCTGGCTGCTGTCCAACGTAAAGGCCGAGATCGCACCCGCAGAGATAAAGTCACGTTCATGCACGCGCGTGGTCGGATCAGCCAAAACAATGATCGGGGTTTTAAGGCCGGCTTTTTTTGCACTGACAGAGATCCAAAGCGCCAACTCAGAATCGTTATCATGACAATGCACAAAACAGATTTCGTGGCGGCCCCCAACCAAAGCCTCAAGGGCTGCATCACAACCCTCAACAACCTCAATATCGACAGTGACGTCCTCGCCTTGAAACGCATTACTCAGCGCTTCGCGAATCCCCGCACTCCCACCAATCAGGAGTATTTGAAACATTTGCATAGATTAATGTCACAACTAGTTATTGAATGATCGGATCCCCACATAATGATCATATAAAATTCATGGAATATCAATAAGTTATTATTTTAGAATCAATCATGACGATTATCATCGCCCTCACCTACATTTGAGCAGCTACAATCAAACGCATAGTGGCTTACGTTTGTGAAACAAAATCCACTCCATTAACGCCGTGGTAATAGCCATTGGAAAAGGGAACATCACCGATCAACGTGCCCAGTTGTTCGTCGGCTTCATCGGCTGCAATCTCAGTTTTCATCACATCGCGATAAATTTTTGCTACGGCCACCATATCGGCGGTGTGCGGCGACAATCGAAAATGTTGAATGCCAAGGTCTTGCATTTGGGCCAGTTCGGCCGTGAGGTTTTGATAGCTGTGCGACATGGTTTGCACCCCATTGACCACCAAGAAAGGCTCATGGTCCAGGGTTGCCAATTCCATGCCGTCAGGGTCTTGGTCACAGACAAATTGGCAGCTGTCTTTATGCAGCATATGCGATCGTGCATGATAGCAACGCGCTGATATGGCCAAGGGCAAGCGACCAAACACCTGGACCTCCAGCTCCGCCGGGGTATTGGCAAGCAACGCATCCATGGCGTCATGACCAAGCTCAACCGGCAAGCACACCCGTGTCGCACCGCGATCGGTAAAGTATTTCAGGGTGCCTTCGTTATATACATTCACATACGGGCCGATGACATGGGGACGCCCCGCCAACAAGGCACAAGCCGACACATCGTTGGCTTCCACCAACATCTCTGCATCCTTGGTGGTTTCACGCAGTTCATTCATTTCCCGAGCGTTCATGATCAAAGCCAAGGTAGAGAGGATCACCTCTTTGCCTGCCTCTTGTAGGCGCTCGATCACATCCGGGATATGCGGGGCATAAAACGGTGTTCGCTTGGAACACACCGCCTCACCGACATAGACCGTATCCACGTCGGCCTCATCGGCGATCCGAAAATAAAAGTCCCGCCAGACTTCGGGCTTCCAGTTAAACAGCACAGGGCCGAGGGCAAGTTTCGCGCTCATCTATTCAATTCTCTCATCGCCAGCTTTTTTCATAGGCACCGGCGGTCTTGGCCTGACCTTCGGTGATGGCTTCTAGACCCAACTCAGGCACCGCTTCACCGGCATGCACCGCATCGGCGGCGCGACGAAAAGCGCTGACCACTTGGGCCACATTGGCGCGACCGCGTTGTCGACCTTCAATTTTCAAGGCCGTCACCCCGGCCGCCGCAATTTGCGGCAACATCGATGCCGCGTTGAGGCTGGTGGGTTCTTCAAACAAATATGAAGCTTTACCACCGGTCACAAAACGCCCCTTACACAAGGTCGGATAGCCAGCCGCCTCGCCTTCGGCGAAAGCGTTGATGGTAAACTCACCCAGTTTTGAAACCATGCGATCACCTTCGTCTTCATAACGCACGTGGCTTGCGGGCGAACACACGCCATTGATGTTGGGAGATTCCCCTGTGGCGTAGGATGACAGCTGACAGCGCCCTTCCGCCATCACACACAATCCCCCAAAGACAAACACTTCGGTTTCCACGGCAATTTCTTTGTTCAGGGCTGCTATTTCAGGAATGCTCAACACACGGGGCAGCACCACGCGTTTAACATCAAAGGCATCGACATAAAAGTTGATCGAATCCGGATTCGAAGCCGAGGCCTGCACCGACAGGTGACGGCGCAAATTCGGGTGTTTTGTGGTGGCATAATCCAGCAGACCAATATCGGCCAAGATCACACTATCCACGCCCAATGCGGCAGCATCATCTATGGCTTTGTGCCAGGGGCCAAAATTTCCAGCCTCAGGAAAGGTATTCACCGCAAGATACACTTGGCAGCCCCGATCATGGGCATAAATAAGCCCGTCTTCGAGTTCTTTGCGATTAAAGTTAAGGCCGGGAAAATTGCGCGCGTTTGTTTCGTCGCGAAACCCCAGGTAGACCACATCAGCGCCATTATCGACGGCAGCATGAAGCGACGCGGGCGTACCCGCAGGGCACACCAATTCCATTTTTTCACTCATGTACGAACGGACCTTTGTCGTGCCCCGGAACGCCCACGAGAACGTTCCTTGGGCGCATTATTTATTTTTTCTTCTAAGGTGCGCAGTTTTGCACCCTGGGCATCCACCCGACGCTGGGTCGGGGCAATCAGCACCCGATGCAAGATGGAGAGATCATCCGCCATTCGTGAAAACAGCCCCTGACCAAATTGCGCCACTTTGCGCACCGGACCGGCAAATGGACCAAACGACGCCGTGACCTCGGCCATCAAATCAATCTCAAGGCCATCCACGCAATTGCGCAGGGCCACCACCGCTTCGGTGTCGCCTTCAATCACCAGACTTCGCGAAAAGAACAACGCATCACCATCGATCTTGCCCTCAAGAAGCCTCAACAAATCAAGCATCGGCCCCCGAATGGTGGCGATGGCGCTGCTTCCCTCACCGTCACGCGCGGCACGCAACGTCGGATGTTCGCCGTCTGCGGTGAGAATGAATGCCAAGGGCAGATCAACCGGGTCAATCAAATAGACCGGCGTGCCCAAATCAGACAGGCGTTCAAACAGCCCCGGATGACGGCGAGACAATGTCGTCATGGCGGTGTTCAACGCTGGCTGCAAAAGCTTTGGTGACAAAGGTCGGGCGGCGAGGCCTCCCAACAAGATTGGCGACAATGGCGGTGTCGGACCGGAAGAGAACATCCGTTTATTACCTTAGAATCATAACAATTCAACATATCTTATGTGTAAATTATACAGCGACTGAGGACGGATACAAGGCAAAGAAAAGGCCTTGAGCGAACATCTCAAGGCCTTGTTCCCCCATCGGATGAATATACGCAACCCAGGACAGCACCATCATAAGTGACACAACCGCAGCCAAGTCAGGCGCAATACACAGGTATTTAGAATTTATGGTTTGGCGACAATCTTGTACGAGGCATGACAGCCGGTGCAGTTGGACATTAAGGCACCAAGATCGGCCATGACGCCTTCAGAGCCAAATTCCGCCGCCTGTGCTAGCTCGCCAAAGGCCATATGCGTGCCGCGGGCCATTTGGCGAAATTCCATGGGTAAGACTTGATTTATTCCCATGGCCTGACCGGCACCTTGGCCCATCCCCATGCCCATGGCACGCGACACTTCGGTGACCGATGACATATCGTTTTCGGCCGTCGCCTGCACGATGTCTTGCACCGCGATCAAAAATCACGCATTTCAGCCAGCACAAAATCGCGTTGCGCCGCACTCATGTAAATGGCTTCACGATCATCTACGGCCTGGACCGGTGTGTTCCAGCCCAAAATGGCGGCCATCAGACCAACCATCACAATCTTTGCCTTCATCATCATCCCCCTTAAATCCCCCTGCGGATCAATCGACGGCAACCAAAGCCGCCGCCACGGCCCGCTCTTCGATGGCGAGCACATTGTAAGTGCGGCAAGCCGCCGCCGTATCCATCCATTCCAAAACAATGCCATGGGCCCTCAGACCTGCACGCAACTCTTCGCAGGGCAGCGAAAAGGTGGGGCCACAGCCGATCACCAAAATGTCTGGCTTGCTGGGATGATCTATAACAGGCTTAAGGGCGTCGAGGGTAATATCACCAGACCACGCGAGTGTTTGTTCAAGAAACACCAACACGGAACCGGTATAATTTTGTCCCGTGATGACAAATCCACCATCGCCGTAAGCTTTGATGATCTGGCGGCTCAAAGGAACCTGTGGCGTGATGTCGAGGGACATATCCCCCTCCCTCTTGATGGGTTAGGGCAATTGCTCAACGGATTTATCGTCATCTTCAAGGGTACGACGTTCAACGCCCAAATGCAGCAACAGCGGCACCGCAAGGCACACCGACGAATACGTTCCAATGATCACACCCCAAATCATGGCGAAGCTGAAATCACGAATGATTTCGCCACCTAGGAAGTACAAGGCCAACAACGCCAACATGGTGGTCAACGATGTCATCACTGTGCGCGACAATGTTTCGTTGGCGCTTTGGTTCAACAGCTCATCCATGGGCTTGGTCTTGTACTTGCGCAGGTTTTCACGCACCCGGTCAAATACCACCACGGTATCGTTGATGGAATAACCGGCGATGGTCAAAACCGCTGCCACGGTGGCGAGATTGAATTCGAATCCTAACAAAGCAAAAATGCCGATGGTGGTGATCACGTCATGACTTAGCGCGATCACCGCGCCCAGACCGAATTGCCACTCGAAGCGGAACCAAATGTAGATCAAGATGGCGAGGATCGCCGAGACCACGGCATAAACACCGCTCCAAAACAGCTCGTCCGAAACTTTTGGGCCGACCAATTCTGTACGGCGATATTCGATCCCTTCGCCCAGCGCGATTTTCACCGCGCGCACCGCGGCATCATTGGCTTTTTCGCCGCCTTCTTGGGCCTGCAGGCGGATCAAAATATCATCCGGTGCACCGAATTCTTGAAGTTCGACCGAGCCCAATCCTAGGCCTCGAAGCTTGGAGCGTAGTTCACCGATTTGACCGGGTTCAGAGGTCTTGACCTCAAGCATAATGCCGCCGGTGAAATCGATGCCGTAGTTCAACCCCTTGACGCCAAACAGCCCAATGGAGACCGCGACCAAGATGGCGGAAAAAGCAAAGAACATCATCCGACGCTGTAGGAAGCCGAAATTGGGATTTTCCGGGAGAAGTTTAATACGCATGAGAAATTCCTTCTCCTCTAGATGACCAGCTTGCTGGGTTTATTGCGACGCAACCAAATGACGATCAGGATACGAGTCACCCAGATGGCTGTGAACATGGAACATATGATGCCGATGGCCAGTGTCACGGCAAAGCCCTGAACCGGGCCAGAGCCAAACGCAAACAACAACGTCGCGGCAATCAGGGTGGTGATGTTGGCATCCATAATGGTGCCAAAGGCGCGTTTGTAACCGGCGTCCACGGCCGACATCACGCCCCGGCCGGTTTTGAGTTCTTCACGAATGCGTTCGAACACCAATACGTTGGCATCCACCGCCATACCGATGGTCAATACGATACCGGCGACCCCCGGCAGCGTCAGAGTTGCACCGAAGAGGGACAATAGTGCCACAATCAACACCATGTTCATCACCAGCGCCACGTCGGCAAACAGGCCAAAACGACCATAATAAATGAACATGAAGATCACCACCAAGGCGAGGCCGATCATCGAGGCAATTTTACCGGCTT
>JAESUA010000144.1 GCA_016763255.1 Magnetovibrio sp.
GCCGACGAGCCTTTTACAGAAGTAAAAGTCGCGTCCGGTTGGTGAAAAAATGTTCCCGGTCTTGGCCCTAGAATGGGTGAGTCATGACCGAGGATTTTGCGCGTTCTAAGTCCTTGTTTCTACAGGGCTGGTTCGTCGTATCCTCGTCAGACAAAAGCATCACGAATGCGGCGGCGGGTGCGAAAATCCAGGAATGAGTATGGCGTCTGTGGCCACAAAAGCCTTTAGCGGACGTTTAGGATTGAAAGAGGACGGGTTATGGCGCTTTCGGCCAGAGCCGTAGGTGTGCCTTCGGGGCCTAATATTTCTTCCGGTCATATGCCGACCGGAGGGCGTAATATCGCGTCCTCGTCATTCATTCCCGTTGAAGAAGTCAGCTCTAAAACGGCTCTCTTGGCCGATCCCAACTATAATTTCCAAGGCTTCACAAAGTGGATGAAGGAACGGCAGCCGGAAACGCCGCAGCCGCCATCCAATTCATCGAGCAATTTTGACACCACATCGACCACTTTTTTGCATCTGCTGAACCAAGAACAATTGGATGCGGACCCCAATACAGCGGGGAATGCAAAAGGTGGTGCAAGTTTTCAGGCGGTGCTGACTCGTGCCATTCGCACCTATGAAACCGTTGCCAAGGTGATCAGCAATGCACCGCCGCATTTAGGCGGCAAGTTTTCCGCTTCGTACTGAGTTATCTTGTTGATTTATATCAGCTATTTACGGGGCAGCCAAAACAGTGAAATTGCAGTGCCCTGGGATAAATGAACCCTGATCATGTACACCTGCAAAGCCTTGAACCGCAAAGCAGCCGTTTTTGAAACGTGGTTAGGTGCTTGTTGTGCATCGAAAAATAGCCAAAAAATAGAGACTGTATTGATTATTGCTAATGGCTTATGCCTATTATTTGGAACTTGTCCAAAATCAAGGAGGCATTCTTTTTGGCCATATATATTTCCCACTCCCGATTCGTCTTGTTGGTTGAGTGGCACGTTGAATGAACGATAAAAAATTCCGAAACATATTTTCGACAGCAAATGTTTCGACCGTTGTTTTCGCAGGGCTGATTTCCGCTGTAATTTTATTGTTGGCCCAACAGATGATGCAGGACTCATTGAGACGACTGCAATCAGAGCAACGTATCTCCGTACTGAATGAAATGTCTTCCATACGCGCCAAGCTGGAAGGGGCCGTCAACAATAGCATGGGGTTGTTGAAGGGGGCTGCTTCGTTCATCAGCTACAAACCAAACGCCAGCCAACAAGAGTTTGCTTCGTTTGCCCGTACACTGATCGCTGAACACCCTCAAATTCGCAACGTCGGGGCTGCGCCTGATTTTGTTATTCGGTTGATATATCCCCTTGAAGGGAATGAAAAGGCCATCGGTCTGGATTATCGCAAGATGCCTGCTCAGTTTGATGCTGCTGAACGTGCGATGAAAACCCGTAAGATGGCGCTTTCCGGTCTCGTTAACCTTGCCCAAGGTGGAGCGGGATTTATTGGCCGAGTTCCTGTCTTTATAGGCGAGGAAAATAGCACGTTTTGGGGATTGGTTTCCGGGGTCATCGATGTCCCTACCCTTTATGAAATTGCCGGGCTTTCAGATGAGAATCTCAGGCTGAAAATTGCCATTCAGGGGCAAGACGCACGGGGCAAGAAAGGAGCCGTCTTCTATGGTGAAAAAACCAGGATAGGCGACACTCCTCTTTCTCTAAAAATCAAAGTTCCTAATGCTGAGTGGCTGCTCATCGCAGAACCTAAAATCGGTTGGCTGGACCGTCACCCAAACAGCAGCCGGTACGATCTGATCTCCCTATTGTTTTTGATAACGACCCTAATCGTGACCCTCGCGATTATTTACTATCGTCATGAAAAAAACAGATCACAATTCGCCATTTACAAGAGCGAAAAGCGTATGGGTGAAGTCATCTGGGGCACCAATGTCGGCACCTGGGAATGGAATATCCAGACCGGCGAAATGATCTTCAATGAACGTTGGGCCGAAATTGTTGGCCACAGCCTTGAAGAATTGTCCCCCATCAGCATTGAGACCTGGCAAGGCCTTGTTCACCCGGACGATCTAAAACAGTCCGGAGAATTGCTGGAAAAGAACTTCTCCGGTGAGTTGGCTAATTACGAATGCGAAGTCCGTATGCGCCATAAAAACGGCGCATGGGTCAGTGTATTGATCCGCGGAAAGGTCGTCGAATGGACGAAAGATGGCAAACCCTGGCGCATGTCAGGAACCCATGCCGATATCACCAAGCGTAAAAACGCCGAGAAGGCGCTGGAGGAAAGTGAGAATCGTTACCGCCGCTTGGTCGAGCAGACACAAACTGAGTATTTCATATACTCCCACGGTGCCGATGGCGTGTTTACGTATGTCAGCCCGTCTGTACAGACAGTTTTAGGGTATAAGCCGGATGAATTTTGCGTCCACTTCACAACCTATCTCACCGATAACCCAATCAATAAAAAGGCTGAGGCCCTAACCGAACTCAGCATTCAAGGTGAGAAGCGATCCACCTATGAATTGGAAATTTATCACAAAAATGGTGATACCCGTATTTTGGAAGTATCGGAAGTCCCGGCAACCTATACGCAGGGAAAGGTGCTGGCGGTTGAGGGCATAGCCCACGACATTACCGAACGCAAAAGGATGGAGGAAGAATTAAGAAAGCTGTACCAAGCCGTGGAACAAAGCCCTGCGACGATTATCATCACCGATACGGACGGTAAAATAGAATACGTCAACCCGATCTTTGAAGAGACGACGGGATACAGCATCGAGGAAGTCATCGGAAAGAACCCGCGTATTTTCAAATCCGGCCACACCAAGGCGGAGGATTACGGAGACTTATGGAGTACCATTTTGTCAGGGAAAATATGGCGGGGTGAATTTCTCAACAAACGAAAGAACGGCACCCTTCACTGGGAAGCCGCCTCGATTTCACCGATGAGGAACCCGGACGGGAGTATCTCAAAATTTATTGCCGTTAAGGAAAATATTACGAAGCAAAAGGAAGCCGAGGAGGCTCTGAAACATCAGACCGAGGAACTTGAGCGCAATTTGGTCGAATTGAATGCTTCGAGGAGTGACTTAGAACTCCAGGCATCTGAATTGGCGGCTCTCGCGGAGAACAAAGCTGAGCTGATTGAAAAGTTAAAATACGAATCTGACGTTAAGGATCGGTTCTTTTCCATCATCTCCCATGATTTGAAAAGCCCCTTCACCTCCTTGCTGGGCATGACCTATATGATGGCCCAAATGGCTGACAGCTTGAGCAAGGAGAAGCTCGTTGAATATGCCGAAAATGTTAATGATGCAGGAAACAGAGTCTTTGACCTCCTGCAGAATCTTCTCGAATGGTCGAGGCTGCAAATGGAGGGGGCACAGCTGGAGCCTGAGGCGATTTTCTTGGAAGAACTGGTTCAGGAATGCATTGATATTCTTGAACCAATTGCCCAAGAAAAAAACATCACCTTGGTGAATGGCATTGTAAATGTTTCTGCCTTTGCAGATCGGAATATGGTGCTGACGGTCATTCGCAATCTTATTGCCAATTCTTTGAAGTTTACCCCGTCCGGCGGGTCGGTCGAGGTGACATCTTGCGACCTTAAAGGCATGGTGCAGATCACGGTGAGCGATACCGGTGTGGGGATGTCTGCGGGTCAGGTTGAAAAGGTTTTTTCTCTGGATCAAAAGACTTCAACGACAGGTACTGCCGGTGAAAAGGGCACGGGACTCGGGCTCCCCCTTTGCAAGGATATGCTTGAGCGCCATGGGGGAAGGATCTGGATCGAAAGCACGCCCGGAGATGGATCAAAATTTCTTTTCACGCTGCCCATCATGACCTAGTCGCCCCGCCTTGGACACCTTGCCTTGGACGGCCCCGTCTAGACGCCCCGTAGTGTTACAAAACGCTGGCGATGGCGTCGGCCAAATAATCGACATTGGCATCATTGATTCCGGCGATGTTGATGCGGCTTGGGGGCGCGATGTAGATTGAGTATTCGGTCCGTAAGCGTTCGACTTGCTGTTCGCTGATCCCAAGAAATGAAAACATGCCTTTTTGGCGGGTGATGAAACTGAAGTCACGCTCCACGCCGCGTTGCTGCATCTTGTCGGCGAACAACACCCGCAAATCACGGATGCGGTCGCGCATGAGTTTGAGTTCGGTTTGCCAATCTTCACGCAACTTAGGGTCCGCCAAAATGATGCGCACGATGGCCGCGCCATGGGCCGGGGGCATCGAGTAATTGCCGCGGATGATGTTGAGCTGTTGGCTCAACGCCGCGTTGGCGCTTTCGCTTGAAGGGGAGACCAACATCACCGCGCCGGTGCGTTCGCGGTACAGCCCGAAGTTTTTCGAACACGAAACCGCAACAATCATTTCTGGAACCTGGGCGGCGAGGGCACGCACGCCATATGCGTCTTCGTTGAGACCGTCGCCAAAACCTTGATAGGCCAGATCGACAAACGGTAGGAACTCACTTTTTGTCGCCAATTGTACCACTTCGTCCCATTGCGCATTGCTGAGGTCAACACCGGTGGGGTTGTGACAACAGCCATGAAACAGCACCACGTCGCCCGCTTTGACCTGGTTGAGGCATTCCATCATGTCGTCAAAGCGCACCGTACCGTTTTGGGCATCGAAATAAGGATATGTTTTCAGCGTCAGGCCCGCGCCTTCGAATAGCGGGGTGTGGTAGGCCCAGGTCGGGTCGCTGACCCACATGGTGGCGTTTGGCAGTGCGCGTTTGATGAGCTCACCGGCCATGCGCAGGGCGCCGCAGCCACCGGGCGTCTGCACCGTTCTGATACGGTCATCTTGGGTAGCTAGCGCTTCAGCGCCAAAGACAACCGTGGTCATGGCGTCATTAAAGCCTGCATCACCGGCGGGGCCGATGTAGGCTTTGGTGGTCTCTTCATCCAAACAAACCTGTTCGGCCAGTTTGACGGCGCTCAGCACCGGGGTGTTGCCCGTAGGGTCTTTGTAGACGCCAACGCCCAAGTCAACCTTGTGCGGATTGGTGTCGGTGCGAAAGGCCGCCATCAAACCGAGAATCGGATCGGCGGGCAGTTGAGCGAATTTTTCAAACATATTTGCGTCTCACTTGAGGTTGAGAAAATTAAAAGGGGTATTTACGGCCGCCACGTTCCAGCGTGACCCAACGATTTTTTGTGTAATTTTCAAGCGAGTACCGTACCGCCCGTACAGCTCGAAAAGAGAGGATTGGGTCATGTTAACTCCGTATTTTTTAGAACCATACCAATATGTTGCGTGAAAATAGCTGTATTTGTTATGTATGTTCAAGGCGGGCATGTAAATTGTAATAATGACTGTTCCCAGGCGTGTCACATTTTGCCATAGTCCTCACACGCTGGTGTTTAAATTTTACATCGGCACGCCAGAAGAAAGGGGGGGGCACCATGAAAGATCTATCGCCAAGCAAAGACAGTTTAGATGCCATCGAGACGGCAAGTCGGGATGAACTTGCCGCGCTGCAATTGGACCGAATGCGTTGGTCGCTTTCCCATGCCTATGAAAATGTGCCTCACTATCAACAGGCCTTTGACAACCGTGGCGTTCATCCAAGCGATCTCAAAGCTCTTTCGGATCTGGCTAAGTTCCCGTTTACCGTTAAGGAAGATCTGCGCCAAAACTATCCCTTTGGTCTGTTTGCCGTGCCCCGTGAACAGGTTGTGAGGGTGCATGCATCCTCGGGCACAACGGGTAAGCCCACCGTTGTGGGCTACACCCAAAAAGACATCGATACCTGGGCTGATTTGATGGCGCGCAGCACCCGCGCCGGGGGCGGTCGCCCTGGTGACATTGTCCATGTGGCGTATGGCTATGGCCTCTTTACCGGTGGTTTGGGCGCACATTATGGCGCGGAACGCCTGGGCTGTACCGTGATCCCCATGTCGGGTGGATCGACCGCTCGGCAAATTCAGTTGATCCAAGATTTTAAACCGGACGTCATTATGGTGACGCCCAGCTATATGCTGACGCTTGCCGATGAATTTGATCGTCAAGGGATCGATACGCGTTCGACTTCGTTGCGGGTGGGGCTGCACGGTGCGGAACCGTGGACAGAAGTGATGCGCCAAGAAATCGAACAACGCTTTGATATGCATGCCGTCGATCTGTATGGCTTGTCCGAAGTCATCGGGCCGGGTGTAGCGTGTGAATGTGTTGAAACCAAAGACGGCCTGCACATTTGGGAAGATCATTTTTATCCTGAAATCATCGATCCCATAACCGGTGAGGTTTTGCCCGATGGTGAGCTTGGCGAACTGGTCTTTACCTCGCTCAGCAAAGAGGCCTTTCCGATCGTGCGTTACCGCACCAGGGATCTGACCCGTTTGTTGCCAGGCACCGCGCGGACCATGCGCCGGATGGAAAAAATCACCGGGCGATCCGATGACATGATGATCATTCGCGGTGTCAATGTGTTCCCCTCACAGATCGAAGAACACATCCTCAAAGACAAACGTCTGTCGCCTCACTACGTGCTTGAATTGAGCAAAGAGGGGCACTTGGATGCGTTGTCGGTGGTCACCGAACCACGCCCTGACGTATCGCAAGATGAGCGCATTGACGCCGCCAAACTGCTGGCGCACAACGTCAAAACGTTCTGTGGCGTGTCGGTGAAGGTCAAGATTGCGGAGCTGGGCGGGGTGGAACGCTCCATGGGCAAGGCCCAACGCATCATCGATATGCGCGAAGGGGCTTAAAACTCAAAGGCCGAGATAGGCTTGCTTGACCCGCTCGTTGTGGATCAAGTCCTTGCCGGTGCCTTCCAGCACGACCTTGCCGGCTTCGAGCACATAGGCGCGATCGGCGATGGACAGTGCCTTGTAAGCATTTTGTTCGACCAAAAAGATCGTCACGCCTTCATCACGTAGGCGTTGCACGGTGTTGAACACCTCATCGACCAACAACGGCGCAAGGCCCATGCTGGGCTCATCAAGCAATAAAATTTTGGGCTTGGACATCAAGGCGCGACCGATGGCCAGCATCTGTTGCTGGCCGCCCGAAAGGGTGCCTGCGGCTTGCATTTTTTTGTCCTGCAGCACCGGGAACAAGCTATAGACGTGGTCCAAAATCGGTGCCGTCACCGACGTGTCCTGGGTGTAGCCGCCCAGCAATAAGTTGTCTTCGACGCTCATTGGCGCGAACACCTGGCGGCCTTCGGGAACCTGGATGATGCCGTGTTGAACGCGCCGTCTGGCGGTGGTGTGGGTGATCTCGCCACCGTCGAACTTGATCGTGCCGGTGCTGGCTTTGATAAGCCCCGATAAGGTGTGCAGCAAGGTTGTTTTTCCGGCCCCATTGGTGCCCACCAAGGCCACCAGTTCGCCTTTGTCGACGTTCAATGTGACGTCGTGCAGCGCCTGGATGCGACCGTAGTGGCATGATAGATTTTCAATAGTAAACAGCATCTTGTTATTCTTTACCTGTCTCGACCAGCTTCACCCAGATACGCCGCAACAACGTCCGGATTATGGCGGATTTCTTGGACCGTGCCCTCGGCCAGTTTGGTACCGCTTTCCAGCACCAAAATGTGGTCCGATACGCCCATGACCAAACGCATGTCGTGTTCCACAAAAACCACCGTTATGCCACTTCTGGCGACCTTTTGAATCAGATCGTCGATGTCTTTGGTTTCTGCAGGGTTGAGCCCCGCAGCCGGTTCATCCAAGAGAATCATCTTCGGCTTGGTGGCCAATGACCGGGCTATTTCAAGACGTTTGAGCGCGCCATAGGGCATGGCCGAAGCATCAGATTCGACATAGTCGCCAAGACCCACAAACTCCATTAAGCGCTCCACTTCAAGGCGCAGTTCGCGTTCACGCCGCCTGACACTCGGCAGACGCAGCAGCGATGGAATAAAGCGACTGTCACACTGCAGATGCATGCCCACCATGACGTTTTCGATGGCGCTCATGTTGAAAAAAATCTGCAAATTTTGAAACGTTCGGGAGATGCCGCGCTGGGCCAATTGATAAGGTTTCAGCGTGGTGACGTCTTGATCATCAAAATGAATGCGCCCGGCACTGGGCGTGTAAACTCCGGTGATCAGATTGAACAGGGTCGTTTTGCCAGCACCGTTGGGGCCGATGATGGCATGAACGGTGCCGGGATTGATTTCAAAACTCAAATCTTGAACCGCGTGTACACCGCCGAATTCTTTGTTGAGGCCTTCGACACGCAGTAAGCTCATTTGCGCCTCCCGCTAAACACGCCCGTCTGAAACGCGCTTGCAAGAGTTGGCACCAAACCTTTGCGCATAAAGATCATCACGCTCATCATGATGGCACCTAGAACCATCATTTCATATTCTTGAAATACGGTCAGAAGCTGCGGCAAAACCGTCAAAATGGCTGCGCCCGCGACCGCCCCGAAGACCGAGGCCAGACCGCCCAGCACCACCATGGTGACCAGTTCTATGGAATGAAAAAAGTTTGCTTCATCCGGTGTGATGAAGCCCGAATAATGGGCGAACAAACTGCCGGTCAAACTTGCCAGAACGGCCGAAACGACAAACACTAAAACTTTGTAGTGAGTGACATCGATGCCGGAGCTCTCGGCGGCGGTTTCTGATCCGTGCACCGCGCGCAGAGCCCGGCCAACCGGCGAATCAATCAGGTTAAGTGCCAACCAAACGGTGATCAGCAGCAACCCGCCAACGATCCAGTACCAGGTGAGTTCGTTGGCAGGTTCCCAGCCAAACAGTTCCAACCCGGCCACCGGCATGCCGTCGGGCCCGCC
>JAESUA010000145.1 GCA_016763255.1 Magnetovibrio sp.
ATCGTGGTTCTTCTTTTCCATCGGCTTGGTGTTTTGGCTGGTGTTGATGGTGATCGTGTTTTACCGCATCATTTTTCACAATCCGCTGCCGGATCGTTTGCTGCCGACGTTCTTCATCTTGATTGCGCCGCCTGCGGTTGGCTTCATTTCCTACGTCAAACTAACCGGTGGGGTGGATACCTTTGCGATCATCTTGTTCAACACCGCGTTGTTTTTGACCTTGATGCTGGCGACCCAATTCGTGAGGTTCGCCCGGCTGAAGTTTTATCTGTCGTGGTGGGCGTATTCGTTCCCGTTGGCGGCGATGACCATCGCCACCTTTGTGATGGCCGATGTAACGGGCAAGGATTGGTATCACACCTTGGCGATGGCCTTGTTTGTGATTCTCAACATGGTTCTGGCTATTTTGGCCGTGCGCACCATCGAAGCCATGTTGCGCAATCAAATTTGCGTCACCGAAGGTTGACACGGATCATTTGCAATCGCCTTGGTGGCGGTTAAAGTAATGGCGGCGTCGATGGTCACAAGTCTATCGACGCCGCATCATTCTTCAGGTGTTGCGTCTGGTTGTGGTCGAAAGCTTTCGGTCGGACGCAAAGAATCGGGAAGGCGGTGAGACTCCGCCACGTGCCCAACGCTGTATGGGGGATTGTCGGGGCAGTGCCCACTGGAATGCACATTCCGGGAAGGGGTTTTGGCAAGATGAACCTAAGTCAGAAGACCGGCCTGAAGAGATTGTCGCGGTGCGCGGACGGCACTTTGCGTTTGTTATCCATGAAGGGGACTGAAATGGAAACGACCAAACTTTCTCAAGACCACACTGACCAACACCGCTTTTGCGATGCCGCGCGTGATGCGCTGTATCACACTATTTTTTCGCGCCGCGGTGTGCGCGGACAATTTACGCCTGAGCCGGTTGATGAAGCCATGCTCAGCCGGGTTTTGATGGCCGCACATTATGCGCCGTCGGTGGGGTTCATGCAGCCGTGGAGCTTCACCATCGTGCGCGCGCACGAGACCAAGCAAAAGGTCCATGCTTTGTTCAATAAGGCCCATGCCGAAGCCGCCGACATGTTCGAAGGGGAAAAGCGCGAGACTTATCGCAATCTCAAACTTGAAGGCATTCTTGAAGCGCCCATCAACATCTGTGTGACGTGCGATAAAGACCGCGCCGGTCCGGTGGTGATTGGTCGCACGCACATTCCGCAAATGGATCTCCATAGCACCGTATGTGCGGTGCAAAACCTATGGCTGGCGTCACGTGCCGAAGGCTTAGGCTTGGGCTGGGTCTCCATCTTGGATCAAGACAAGCTGAAAGAAACCCTGGGCATTCCTGAAAATGTCGAGCCGGTGGCCTATTTATGCCTTGGCCATGTGTCGTATTTTCACGACAAACCGGAACTGCAAAAAGCCGGTTGGCGCAAACGCTTGCCTTTGGATGAGTTGATCCATTTCGAACACTTTGAGCAGGCCAGCGACGATCCTTACGCAACCCGTTTGTTGCAAGAGATGCGCAGCCAACAGCAGCACCTGGAAAATGGTGGCTAAGGCGAAAGGTTAAGCTTTCTCTGAGGGGGATGGCTTATGTGCCTCCGCCTGCACGGGCCGTGCGGGCGGGGGCACTGTTTCTTTGCCTTTTATGTGCTGGATGAGGAACGTGATTCCGCGTTCTAAGGCGGCGAAGAATATCTCCACGCTATATCCTGATATGAAGGCCATCGCCCATGGTGCAAATGCGCCCAAAAAGCTGATGGCGGAAAGGGGTGTTGATTGTGAAATCATCGCTTGTCCGTTGCCATTTGACGAAGAAATGATCAGCAACCACGCCATACACACCCCGGATATCACGCCGAGGATGATGCGTGTGCGGATGCGATACAGGCTGTTGGTGGTGAGCGACACCGAACTGATTTTGGCCGACAGCTTGCGCAACGCCTGGGTCATGGAGCCCAGCAGTGCGAATAGGGTCACCAGCACATAATCGGAGATTATCTCTAGCGTCAGCTGGGCGCGGGTGAATTCGATCCGTCGTTCACCGGCCTTATCGAGCATGAACGTCCCGGCCTGGGTGCCACCCGGTTGCCCATTGCTGAGCTGGAGATCATAAGGCGGAATCAACGCCGCCATGCCACGGTTCCACCACCACAGATGCACGTACGATACGTCATTCCATGATTTTTCCTGGGCCTGACGACGTAGCAATTTGTCCAATATTACCTGAGCATCGATTCGGAGGTCGGAGGCGTTATCGTTAAGACTGTCGCGAATTTCTTCGGCCTTCGCCACTTCGTCAGTGGTCTGCTGTAAAGATCCATGAATCTCGTAGGCATCGTTGTAGATCGACATGCCGATGGCCCATTCCACCTGCAGTGCTAGCAAAACCAGCAAGGACAGCAGTGAACCAGCTAAATAACGGCGTAAAACCTTATCGGCCGGGCTTCTTTTGGACAATACCTTGCCGATCCATGTCCGTGCACTGGCCCGTTCATTGCGTTCGGTGGTGAACAGGATGCTTTCCACCGTGACCGGCTTGACCATTTCGATGATATCGGAAAATGCTTGCCAGAAGGCCGCTTCTTCTTGGGCGTTAAGGGCTACACGCTGGGCCGCCTTGTCGTGGCAGTCGATGATGGGGCCGGTGATCGCATCGCCTGGTCTCATCGCGCGCCGGGCGGCAAGGTCGAGCAGCGCATAGGCATCTTCGATGGATGTCAAAAGCCGCGTATCCTGGGCAGCCTCAACATTTATTTTAGGCGCTGGTGGTGGCGCGGCATCTGGCACGGCAAATCAATCCTTGTGTTTTAGTGTACAGCAGCACGTTAAGGTTGATGTTACGCGTGGGCTGGCGGTTTGTGAACTTGTTTCTGGGGATAACTTTGGGGTGGGCAGAATCGGGCTAAATGTGGTCTTATTTTGCCCATGTCCCATGCTGATTTTGTCCACCTGCGCGTCCACAGCGCCTATTCCCTGTCCGAAGGCGCGATCCGCGTTAAGGAACTGATGGGCCTGTGCAAAGATCACAAAATGCCCGCCGTCGCGGTGACCGATACCAACAACCTGTTTGGCGCGCTGGAATTTTCCCTATTGTCCGCCGACAGCGGTGTGCAGCCGATCATCGGTGTGCAAATGTCGATTTCGCGAGAGGGACCTGAAAACCCATCGATGGGCCGCACCGTC
>JAESUA010000146.1 GCA_016763255.1 Magnetovibrio sp.
GGAAGTTTTGTCCGACACCATGAAGACCCACCAAAAATATTTCACGGTGTTGAACGCTGATGGCAGTGTCGCGCCGAACTTCATCATGGTCTCCAACCAAGTCGCCACGGACGGCGGCACGGCGATCATTGCCGGTAACGAACGGGTGCTGCGCGCGCGCCTGTCGGATGCCAAATTTTTCTGGGACCAAGATCGCAAGGTGACGCTGGAAAGCCGCGCCTCAAAACTCAAAGACATTGTCTTCCATGCCAAGCTTGGCACGGTTGAAGACAAGGTTGGACGCATCGCATCATTGGCCGGGTTCCTGGCCGATAAAGTCGGGGCCGACAAGGCCCAGGCCGAACGCGCCGCACAGCTGTGCAAATGCGATTTGGTCACCGGTATGGTTTCCGAAATTCCCGAAGTGCAAGGCATCATCGGGCGCTATTATGCGCTCAACGATGGCGAAGCCGAAGCTGTTGCCAACGCCATCGCCGATCACTATTCCCCGGCCGGTCCGGGTGATGACTGCCCCACCGCACCGGTGTCGGTGGCCGTGGCGCTGGCAGACAAGATTGATACCTTAGTCGGATTTTGGATCATTAATGAAAAACCCACCGGGTCAAAAGATCCGTTTGCGTTACGTCGTGCCGCATTGGGTGTGATCCGCCTAATTATAGAGAATCGACTTAGCCTTTCTTTGCGTAATGTTATTGACGTTGCCGTGGTAGCACATGGTACGCAACGTCCTATAGAGGGAATGCCTTTTGTGCCAGAAAGGGATCTGCTCAGCTTCTTCGCCGACCGCCTCAAGGTTCACCTGAAAGCCGACGGTGTGCGTCATGATTTGATTGACGCCGTATTCGCGCTCGGTGGCGAAGATGATCTGGTGCGCTTGCTAGCACGCGTCGATGCGTTGTCGGCGCTGGTCGGTTCGGACGATGGTGCAAATCTTTTGGCGGCGCACAAACGCGCAACCAACATCTTGCGCATCGAAGAAAAGAAAGACAAAAAATCATTTTCCGGCATGCCCGATGAAAGTGTGTTTATCGAAGACGCCGAACACGCTTTGTTCGCGGCACTTAACGACGCCGGGGCACAGAGCCGCACATTGGCCGGTGAAGAAAAATTTGTCGAGGCCATGGCCGCATTGGCCAAGCTTCGCGCACCGTTGGATACCTTCTTTGATGACGTGATGGTCAACGCGGATGATGAAAACGTTCGTGAAAACCGTTTGAAGCTCTTATCTCAGATTAAGAGTGTGATGGGTGAAATCGCCGATTTCTCGAAAATTGAAGGCTGACGGAAACAGGCTCGATGGCTGAAAAGTGGACTTATTCGTTTGGTGCCGGTGCCGCAGAAGGCAGCGTAAAATTGCGCGATCTTTTGGGCGGCAAGGGGGCCAACCTGCATGAGATGAGCACCATTGGCTTGCCGGTGCCGCCAGGCTTTACCATCACCACCGAAGTGTGTGCACATTTCACCGACTCCAAAGGTGATTACCCCGACGACTTGAACGCTCAAGTGAACGCTGCCATCGCCAAGTTGGAAGCCACCCTGGGGGTGCCGTTCGGCGGCGATCATGCGCAAGGCAAGATCTTGTTGTTGTCGGTGCGCTCCGGTGCGCGGGCTTCGATGCCGGGCATGATGGACACCATCCTCAACCTTGGCCTCAACGATGAAACGGTGCAGATCCTCGCCAAACAAACCGGCGATGAACGCTTTGCTTATGATAGCTATCGCCGTTTTATCCAGATGTTTGGCGATGTGGCGTTGGGCGTCGACCATTATCACTTCGAAGACTTGCTGGAAGATTACAAGCTCGACCACGGGCTCAATTTGGACACCGATTTAACGGCCGATGATTGGCGGGCCTTGCTGCCCCAATTCATCGACACCATCGAATCCGAAACCGGTGCGCCGTTTCCCCAGGACCCGTTCCAGCAGTTGTGGACCGCCATCGGTGCGGTGTTTGGCAGTTGGGGCAATAAGCGTGCGCAGACCTATCGCAAGCTCCACGACATCCCCGAAGACTGGGGCACGGCGGTCAATGTCCAGGCCATGGTGTTTGGCAACATGGGTGAGGACAGCGCCACCGGCGTATGTTTTACGCGCAATCCATCCACCGGGGAAAACCACTTTTACGGTGAATACCTGTCCAACGCCCAGGGTGAAGATGTGGTTGCGGGTATCCGCACACCGCAGCCCTTGTCGGTGGCCGAAAAAGAAAATTCAGGCCTGCATTTGCCGAGCCTCGAAGACATCATGCCGGGCCTTTATGCGCAACTTGATGAGGTGCGCAATACCCTGGAAAATCACTATAAGGATATGCAGGACCTGGAGTTCACCATCCAGCAAGGCGCCTTGTGGATTTTGCAAACCCGTGGCGGCAAGCGCACCACCAACGCGGCACTGAAAATTGCCGTCGATATGGTCGCAGAAGGTCTGATCGACAAAGCCGAAGCGATCCGCCGGATCGATCCTTCGCAACTGGATCAATTGCTTCACCCGACCCTGGACCCGGACGCACCACGCGACATCCTCGCCACCGGACTTCCGGCCTCGCCGGGGGCGGCGTCGGGAAAGTTGGTGTTCAGTACCGAAGCCGCCGAAGAATGGGTCGGTCGCGGCGAAGATGTGATTTTGACACGGGTTGAAACCTCACCCGAAGACATCGCCGGTATGTATGTGGCCAAGGGCATTTTAACCACCCGTGGCGGTATGACTTCACATGCCGCGGTGGTTGCACGCGGCATGGGTACGCCGTGTGTGTCGGGGGCGGGCGATATCACCGTCGATATCAAAGCCAAAACCTTGTCAGCGCTGGGAGTGGTGCTGAACGAAGGCGATGTGGTGACCTTGGATGGCTCCACCGGTCAAGTGATGAAGGGCCTGGTGCCGACCATCGAACCGCAACTCAGCGGTGATTTTGGAACCTTGATGACCTGGGTCGATGAGGTGCGCGATCTGGGCGTGCGTGCCAATGCCGAAACACCCGAAGACGCCAAAGTCGCACGCGGATTTGGTGCCGAAGGTATAGGCCTTGCGCGCACCGAACACATGTTTTTCGATCCTCAACGCATCATCCACATGCGCGAAATGATTTTGGCCCGTGATGTGCAATCGCGGCGCATCGCGTTGGATAAATTGTTGCCTTATCAGCGCCAGGATTTCACCGAACTGCTGCGCATCATGGACGGCTTGCCGGTGACCATTCGCCTGCTCGACCCGCCGCTGCATGAATTTTTACCGCGCCGCAAAGCCGACATCAAAAACGTCGCCGAAGTGTTGGGCGTCACGGTGGAAGACGTTGAACGGCGCGCCAAGGAATTGCATGAGTTCAACCCCATGCTGGGCCATCGAGGGTGTCGCTTGGCGATCACTTATCCTGAAATATATGAGATGCAAACCCGCGCACTTTTCGAAGCCGCAGCCGATGTGGCCGAATCTGGCGGCACTGTGCATCCCGAAGTGATGATCCCGTTGGTTGCCGATCGCGAAGAGTTCAAACGCCTCAAAGCCTTGGTGGTCACGGTCGCCGATGAGGTTTTGAACGCTCGCGGTGTTAAAGTGAAATACCGCGTCGGCACCATGATCGAATTGCCCCGCGCCGCATTGACGGCCGGTGAGATCGCCAAGGACGCCGAGTTTTTTAGCTTTGGTACCAATGATCTAACCCAGACCACTTACGGCTTGTCGCGTGATGATGCCGGGCGGTTTTTACAAATTTATCGCGAAAAGGGTGTCCTTGCAGATGATCCGTTCGTCACCATCGATCAAGACGGTGTTGGCGAGTTGGTCAAAATCGGCACCGAACGTGGGCGCGCCCAACGGGCGGATCTGCAGGTTGGCATTTGCGGTGAACACGGCGGCGATCCGGCGTCGGTGCAATTCTGTCACGACATCGGCCTGGACTACGTATCGTGTTCACCCTACCGTGTCCCGATTGCCCGCCTTGCGGCGGCGCAGGCCGCGCTGGGTGTCAAAGCGCAAGATAACGCGTAATTTATAAGCGCGATACAACCACCCGGAAGGGGCGAACCAAAATGGCCGGTGAACCCGTCAATGTGCTCTTCATATGCCCGAACAATGCGTGTCGGAGCATCATGGCGGAAACCTTGCTCAATAAATTGGGCCAAGGGCGTTTTGTTGCCTTCAGTGCAGGGCCCAAACCCAAAGGGCAAATTAGTCCCTATGTTGCCGAAACGCTTCAGCAAGTCGGATACGACACCACGGACCTCAGGTCCAAACATTGGGATATGTTTGTGACCCCCAGCTCACCGCGTCTGGACGTGGTGGTCACGCTGTGTGATAGCCTCAAAGATATACGCATGCCGATTTGGTATTCCAATCCGGTGCGGGTACATTGGGGTTTTTCCAACCCCGAAGAGGTCGAAGGCGAAGACCAAGAACGGGTGGCTGCATTTCGCCGGTGTTATGGTGATTTGGAACAGCTGGCGCTCAAAATGGCGGCGCTGGCAAGCGATGGCATCCGCGGTCGGGCATTGGCGCAGTTGCTCGAAGCCATCAAACCATAGCCATTATACGGAGATAGCCATTACAAAGAGTCTGGGCGTTTCACATAAATGGTGAATTCGCTCAGCGGATAGTCATCGATAACCTCGATCTCCGGTGAAAGGGTGAGGGCAAATTCGATGATTTCTTGGCGGTTGGCGTAATAGAGGTCAAGCAGGCGCTGGGGTGATTCGTTGTCCAGCATGTTGAAGGCCATGACCTTTGAGGTTTTATCCCAAAGGTTTTGCAGGCTGGTTTTGACATAGTCTCCCCAGATGTCGCGGCGCGCCCCGAAGTTCATGTTGTAGGTGCCCGAAACAAACGAATATTGCGCCGTTTGGGTGGCGAGGGGACTTTCGATAAAGCTCGCGCGCGGATCCGAATGACGTTTGCGCGCCTCATCGATCATTTTGGGTGAAATGTCATAACCAAAGTAGCTGCCCCCACGCATCATCGGCTGATCGGCCATGATATCGAATAGTGCTCCGTAACCGCAGCCGAGGTCGTTGACCGTGATGGGCCCGTTGAGGTCTTCTTCCAATATGGCCTGCAACAACAATTCATAGCGCAAAATTTGGCCGTCTTGATCTTTCCAAAACACCCCATTGGCCACCGGACCGCATTGGTTGATGCGGTAGGAGTAAGCAATGGATACAAGGTTTAACAGTTGGCCGATGTCTTCGGGTGGGGCTTCGGGCATCGTATTTTATGGGTCCTGTTTTTCTTGAAATTGGACCCAGTCCGGGACACGCGGGGTGAGGGTCGCGCCGTCGCAGGTGAAGCTGGCACCATCAACCAGTTTGTCGAGCCGCACCAAGGCCAGGCCGATGTTGCCGACACTGGTGCGCATTATTCCAGCTTCACGCCCGTCAAATTCTAAGACGGTGCCGGGTTGTGGGGCCGTGCCTTCGATTTTAACCGGCAAAAGGCGCTTTTTCACCAAGCCGCGATAGCGGGTGCGGGCGGTCAATTCCTGGCCCATAAAACAGCCCTTGGAAAAATTCACGCCGTCCAATTCTTCAAAGCCATTTTCCAACAGCAGGGCCTTGTCGACGATCATATCGCGCGACCCATCGGCCAAACCCAGTTCGATGCGGCGATGCTCATAGGTGGAAAAATCACCCGCACTGAGCCCGGCATCTTCAAGGGACGCCAAATCGTCGCTGGGCAGCACCAGTCGACAGCCCATATCAATCAGGCGGGGGTCGCCATAGACAATGCCGGTGCCGAATGTTTTGCATTGGCCGCGCTCGCTCAGGCCGAGATTATTCAGCACGCCATATACTGCAAAATCATCGCTCACATCGCTGAGTTGAACATCGGAGCGCAGCTTGTACATGGACAAGCGTTTGAACAAATCGGCGCGGCGCTCGCCCTCGCAGTCGATCATCAATGTGCCGTTAAATTCGAACACAAAAAAATCGAACAAGAATTTGCCTTGGGGACTGAGAAAAGCCGAATAAACGGCGTTTTGAGCGCTCACACGCTGCATATCCTGGGAGACAAGCCCCTGTAGATAGGTGCGCGCATCGGGGCCTTCGACTTTGATCAGGCCGCGTTCGGGGAGGGGAATGTAGCTGTTGTCGCTCATCATCAATCAACCAATATTGTTATCGTTTTTAAGGTGTCTGCAAAAGGTGGGGCATTGTAGGCCAATTGGCAAGGGGCCTAGGCATTTAGCGCGTGGCCCCGTATAAAGAGCGGTAGGAGCCTAAACTCCTTGTACCACTGGGGAAAGCCCCCCGGACATGCTGGGAAATCGCATTGAAGCGCATCTTATTTATCACCTCAAACCGATTGGGCGACGCGGTGCTGTCGACGGGGGTGCTCGCACACCTGTTGGAACGCTACCCCGGTGCACGCATTACGGTGGTGTGCGGCCCCGTGCCTGCGGGCTTGTTTGCCGGGGTGCCGGGGCTGGAACGGATGATCGAGATGCCCAAACGCAAACACAGCCTGCATTGGTGGGATATGTGGCGCGGCTGCGTTTTGACCCTGTGGGATGTGGTGGTGGATTTGCGTAATGCGCCGTTAAGTTACGCGTTGCCATCTTTGCGCCAAATCCATCTCGGCAAGGCCAATAAAAAATACACCCATCGGGTGGTGGCCTTGGCCTCATTGGTAGATCGAGCGGATAATCCTCCGGCACCTCAACTGTGGACCGGGCCTGAACACGAAGCTCAAGCAAGCGAGCTTATTGTCGATGGCCCGCCGGTATTGGCCGTGGGTCCGACCGCCAACTGGATCGGCAAGACCTGGGCTCCTGAGCGCTTTGCCGAACTGGCCCTGCGTCTGGTGTCGGATGATGGAATTTTGCCGGGCGGGCGTATTGCGGTGATCGCACATCGCTCGGAAGCTGAAATGGCGCGGCCGGTGCTGCAGGCCCTGCCCAAAGGTAGAACCCTCAATTTGGTGGGCGAAACTGCGCTGTTGAGCATCGCGGCGTGTTTGCAGCGATCTCGCTTTTATATCGGCAATGATTCCGGTTTGATGCACATGGCGGCGGCGGTGGGGACCCCGACCTTGGGTTTGTTTGGCCCATCGCGCGAAGAACATTATGCCCCGTGGGGGCAAAATGGTCGCGCCGTGCGGGGTGAAAAAAGCTATGACGAAGTGTTCCCGGACGACTACGATTACCGCAACACGCCGTCCTTGATGGGTAATTTAAGCGTGGACCAGGCCGAACGGGCCGCCCGTGATTTGTGGAGCCAAGTGTCTTGAATGAAGTGATCGCGGCCAAAAAAACGCTCAGCGCCCTGGTTGTCGCCCATAACGAGGAGCACAACCTTGTTGATTGCCTGGACAGCTTAAAATTCGCCGATCAAATTGTGGTGGTGCTGGACAAGTGCACCGACGGCTCCAAAGCCATCGCCGCGCGCTACACCGACAAACTGATCGAAGGCAGCTGGGAAATCGAAGGCCCGCGCCGCCACGCCGGGATTGATGCGTGCAGCTGTGATTGGATTTTAGAAGTCGATGCCGACGAACGGGTGTCGTGCGAACTGGCGGCTGAGATGATGGATAAAATCCAAACCGCGCCGTTTGGTCATTTTTTGATCCCTTATGACAACTATGTGGGCAAGCGGTTGGTGCGCTACGGCTGGGGTGCATCGTGGGGGGTGAGCGCCACCGTGCGTCTCTACAGCCAAGGGGCCAAAATGTGGGGCGAGCAGCGCATCCATCCGGGGGTCAAGCTGAAGGGCGAGCGCATGTGGTTGGAAAATCGCATGATCCATTATGTCGATCGCGATATTTCCGACATGATCTTGCGTTTGGATCGTTATTCAACCGCACGGGCCAACGATTTGCGGGCCTCGGGTAAAATTGGCTCACTGGCCAATAACATTCGCCGTTTGTTTTCGCGCTTTTTTAAGTGTTTCATCGGACGCAAAGGCTATCGTGAAGGGCTTTATGGGTTTCTTATCGCCTTGATGGCAGGGTTGTTTCCGCTGTTATCGTATCTGA
>JAESUA010000147.1 GCA_016763255.1 Magnetovibrio sp.
ACCGTGGGTTTCGATCAGCTTGGCGGTGTCGTGGTCGATCTATGGCTTGGTGCGCAAGACCGCGCCGGTGGGCTCTTTGCCGGGGTTGTATCTGGAAACTCTTATGTTGTTGCCGTTGGCGCTGGCCTACATCGCGTGGCTGTTTATGGTCGATGGCGGGGCCACTTTTGGCGTTGGGTGGCGCGACAGTGCGCTGTTGGCGGGAACAGGTTTGGTCACCGCGTTGCCGTTGTTATTGTTTGCCCGGTCCACGCGGATCTTGCGATTGTCGACCATCGGGTTGCTGATGTACATCGTGCCGACGGGACAATTTTTGTTGGCGGTGTTTGTTTTTGAAGAACCGTTTACCTCGGCGCATCTGGTGGCCTTTGGCTGCATCTGGATGGGATTGGTGCTGTACGGTTGGGGCTCTGCGCGGGCGCGCATTAAGGATCGCTCAAGGGCCCGTACCGCGCAACTCTGACCACTGCTCCAATCTGTTTCACCAAAAGGCGAGTCCATACCGTTTGCGTAGCGTTTCATTTTGTCGTCTGCACTTAACAGTCTTGATCTGGTAACGAGGCAAATTCCATGGGGGCATTTTTGTGCCCGTGAGGGGGGGTCGGCTGCTGTCTATGTTTAATGTCGGGTTAACGTGGTGATGATATCGAATGAAGATCGAAGCTGTTAGCAGGCGGTAACGATCGTAATTATATTGTTGCATCAGGATGTTGGCATAATTATACCGTCAATACCCAACGGGGATGGTGCTGATGCATGACCTATTGAGCAATGCTATTGTATATTCTAGTAAATTGAATTTATTGGATTAATTTAAATCATCACGTATCCGTATAGATATTCTTAGGGGGCCGGGGCATGACACATGTAATGCCAGAACTCGCTTCGGTGGGTTTTGCGATTATGGGTAGGTTAGCCTCATCGAACCGATGGAATGGGGGACTGCGTTAGGCATACGCGATGGTTAACGCCGGGTAAAGCTAACCAAAGTGGTGACCACGTGATGAGGGGGTTTTGGTGAGCGTCAGGGGACACTTCAAGATCTAATTCCTGATATCAAGCAAGGCTTAAATGTATCACAACCACGACCATACTTGGTTGACTTTGCCCCCACTGGATTGCGGACAGATTTTGCAATCAACGTATGAAGTTGCGGGTCAATATATTGTCTTTGCACCTTCCATTGAACAGATCATTTGAGTCCTTTAGAGGTTATATTAGCGATTATTAGCATGTTTAAGAGCGCACAGCCTGCAAATGAGGCAATAATGCTAACAAATTATTAAAACGGAATATAATGATACATTTCAAGAAGTTATGTATAACATGTAATGTTATACATTGGCTAAATTAATGAAATACTGGCACTAGAAGGTTCATTTCGACCCGGAAAGGTCTATAAAACAACAATAGTAGTTGACTGGTTGCATGATAGTCATAAACTTGATTTGAGTTGGTTATGACTTTTCCCAGACAACGGTGCCTTTTTAGGCAATTGGCGGCCATACACTGACCACATGTGGGTTGGCCTTAAGGAGACGTGCGGACACGATGACCAAGCCTATGAACAAACATTCCTATACGGTGCCCTGCGCCAGTCGGTTTCGCGATGAGGTCAATGCGTTGGCCAAAGTGAAGAATTGCAATGTCGCCGACTTGGCACGATCGGTCGTATTGGTTGTATCGCATGAGGTGATCATCGCGCTTAAGGACCCCGGAGAACCCACCCGTGAAGATCGCGAAACGGTGGTGCTCAAATCCGGTCGGTCCGCGGGCAAGCCGTGGCGGCGAAAGCCAAGGCTACAGGTGCGTATGGGGTCTGGTCTGGCCGTTGAAACCATCCGCAAAGCGTTGTCCCTGGCGTTGTCGATAGAGCGTGGCCATATGGACGTGGATGTAGCGTCCAAGGCCATTAAAAGTGCAGCGGTGATGGAACGCGAAGCCCAACAGTCTTTGTTGCGTGATACCCATGAAGAGATGGAACGTCTACGCAACGTTGTTCAGGCGCTGCATTTTGAACCGCTGGAGGGGGCTTTGCAAACCCGTGAACAGGCGCTGTACGTGCTGGGCTTTCCACCCGCAACACGGCCCGATCTGAGCGCTGTGCGGCTGCGCTTTCGCCGCTTGGCCACGGTCTATCATCCCGATGGCAAGGACGGCTGCCACCAGCGCATGAGCCAGCTGAACGCGGCCATGGAGTTGCTCCGGCGCGGCGGCCTTTAAATCTATAGTGCAGGCAAAACAAAACCGCCCGAGCGATCCTCGGGCGGTTTGTGATTTTAGGTATGCGCTGTGACTAGCGGCGATCGCCAAACAAGCGCAGCATCATCATAAACAGGTTAATGAAGTCGAGATAAAGGGTCAGCGCGCCCATGATGGCTTTTTTGGCAGCCACGGCGCTGTCATCAAATTCGCTGTAGATGGATTTGATCTTTTGCGTATCGTAGGCGGTGAGGCCGACAAAAATCAAAACACCGGCGGCCGAGATGATGAATTCCAACGCACTTGAAGCGAGGAAGACATTGACCACCATGGCGATGATCAAACCGATCACGCCCATCATCAAGAACGAACCGAAGCCCGACAAATCGCGCTTGGTGGTGTAGCCATAAAGGCTCATGCCGGCGAACATCGAGGCGGAGATGAAAAATACTCGGGCGATGGAGGTGCCGGTGTACATTAAGAAAATCGACGACAGGGACAGGCCCATGACGGCTGCGAAGGCCCAAAATAGGCCCTGGGCGGCGGTGGTCGACAGCTTGTTGATGCCGAACGACAGCACCAAGACAAAGCCCAACGGCGCCAACATCACAACCCACTGCAGCGGGCTGCCGAAGATCACCTGCATCATGGTGTCCGAGCTGGCGGTGAGCAACGCGATGATGCCGGTCAGCGCCAGACCCGAAGCCATGTAGTTGTAGACCTTGAGCATATGGGCGCGCAGGCCTTGGTCGATTTCCATCGCCCCGGCTTGTGAGGAGGTGCGCGAACCGGTGCGCAGGACGGATTGGTTCTGGGGTTCGAAAGCCATTTGGCGTTCACTCCATCAAAATTAAGTTTGCGTAAATTCTAATATGTCAGGAAATTGGGGCAAATCAAGGGCATCTGCGCAATTTCGGTTGCATATGATTTATAGGGAGATCTCGGTCGATGCACCTCATCATTGTACTTATTCATTGCGCAGGTGTTTGCTGGCTTTTTCACCCAACGCGCGCCAGGTGCCGAAAAACCCTGCCAGGGTGGTGAAGGCGATCGCGGCAATCACCGTGGCGAAGGCCTCAAGCGGTAAAAAGATCCACTTCATGCCCATAATCTGTTCGATCACCGCCCACGAAATCAGCGTGCCGATGGCCGCCCCGATCAAGCCGGTGAACAGCCCCAGCAATCCAAATTCAAGCAAAAATGCGCCGACGATTTGCCGCCTAGTGGCCCCCAACACCTTGAACACCACACTGTCATAGACACGGCGCGCGCGAGTCGCGGCGATGGTTCCGGCCAAAACAATGATGCCCGCCAGCACGGTGATGGAGGCGGTGCCGGTCACCGCCACGCCGATGCCGGCGATGATGCGGCTGGCGGCTTCCAAGGCATCGCGCACCCGAATGGCTGAGATGTTGGTGAAGTTATCGGCGATCACCCGTTCGATTTCAGATTCGGCTTCGGGCGGTGCCTTAACGGCCGCGATGTTGGTGTGCGGCGCACTTTCGAGGGTGCCTGGTGCGAAGATGATGGCAAAGTCAAAGCGTAGCGTGCGCCAATCGATTTTGCGCAGCGAGGTGATTTTCGCGGTGATTTCGCGGCCCATCACATTGACCGTCAGGGTATCGCCGACACCGACGCCAAAGCCTTTGGCCACCGCGGCATCAAAAGAAATGATCGGCGGCCCGGCATAATCTTCGGGCCACCAGGACCCGGCGACAAATTCGGTGCCTTTTGAGGGGAAGGTGGCATATGAAAGTGCCCGATCACCGCGCACCGCCCACTTTACACCAGGGGCGATGTCGGCCTGATCGACCGGCACGCCGTCGATTTTGACGATGCGCCCGCGCAAAGACGGGCGGCGTATCAGCCCCGATGTGCCGGGCACACTGTTGATTGCGGCATCAAAGGCTTCGACCTGATGGGGTTGAATGTCGATGAAGAAAAAAGCCGGGGCTTGATCGGGGATCGACTCTTTGACCTGCTTGGCGATGTTGCCCTGGATCAAGGCGACCGCCACCAAAACCGACAGGCCGACGCCCAAGGCCTGGACCACGCCGGGGGTCGAGGTGCCGGGGCGATGGAGGTTGGCCAACACCAAACGCACCACAGCACTTTTTGGCTGGGGCGCGCGCTTGGCGATCTGCATCACCAAAAGTGCGCCGAGGTGTAGCAAAAAAACCGTGAGCATGCTGACGATCACGAACCAATAGGCAAAATTGCGTTCTTCGGCCCAAAAAACCACCAGCGCGCCGAGCCCCAATACCCCCGCTAAAACCGCCAAGGCATAGCGCGGTCGCGGACGGGCGGTGATCGGCATGACATTGGTGCGAAACAAATTAGCCGCCGGGGTTTCGCGTGCCTGGGCCAGCGGCCACAAAGCAAACGTGGTCGAGACCAAAAATCCAAACACCGCAGCCTTGAGCAGCGCCATCGGATAAATCCCGGTGCGCGGCACCACCGGTAGCTGATCCTTAACCAATTCGATGGCCACATAAGGCAGCACCGCACCGAAAACCAAACCGATGGATATGCCCACCACACTCAGCGCCAGCACTTGTAATAGGTAAGCTTGAAACACCAAATTTCCGGGTGCGCCCAAGCATTTTAAGGTGGCGATGGTGGCGGTCTTGGTTTCGAGATAACTGCGCACCGCACCCAACACCCCGATGCCGCCGACCAGCAAGGCGGTCAAACCGGCAAACGTAAGGAACAAGGTCAAGCGATCGATGAACCGCTGCAATCCCGGTGCAGCGTTTCCCGGGCCATGGATGCGCCACCCGGCCTGGGGAAAGGTTTGTTTGAGGGTCTCGATAAATTGATCGGGATCGGTTTGTGGCGGCAACTCAATGCGGTCGTGATAGCGAATTTGGCTGCCCAACTGGACCAATTCGGTGTCCGGCAGGGCGTCGGTGGAGACCATAAAACGCGGCCCAAAACTGATGATCGAGGCCACCCGGTCGGGTTCCTTGGTGATCACAGCGCGTAACTGGAAGCTTGCTTTGCCGACGCGCACTTGATCACCGAGGCTTAAACCCAATTTGGTCAGCAGTCCGGGATCGATCACCGCGCCCCACACATCGTCTTGTTTGGCCAATTGGCCCTGCAGGGCCGAGGGCGGATCAAGTGCCATCTTGCCCGCCAGCGGATACAGCCCATCGACGCCTTTGAGTTCCACCAGCGCCCGGCTGTTAGGTGTTTGCGCCATGGCTTTCATTTCAATGGTCGATGACATGCGCTGGGCATGGGCTTGCAAAAACGTGCGCTGTTCGTCATTGATGGCGCGGTGCTGCATGCGTAAATCGATGTCGCCGCCCAATAATGTGCGGGCATCGGCCATCAGTCCGGCCTTGACCGACAGCGAAGCCGAGTTGACGGCGGCGATGGCCGCGACGCCCAACGCCAGACAGGCCAAAAAGACGCGAAAGCCCTTGAGCCCGGTGCGCAACTCGCGGCGCGCAATGCGCCATGCTAAACCGAGGGTATGGCCAGAATTGTTTGGGGCGGTGGCGCGCGCATCGTTCATGATTTAAGCGCCGTTCGTAAGAGTATCGGCGGCGATCACGCCATCGGCCATGGTGAGCATGCGGTCGCAGCGTTTGGCCAATTCCGGGGCATGGGTGATCAGCAATAAGGTGGTGCCTTTGCGCTCATGCAAATCGAACAAAAGTTCCATCACCGTGTCACCGGTTTGACCATCCAAATTGCCGGTCGGCTCGTCGGCCAGTAAAATGGTTGGTTCAGACACGAAGGCCCGCGCCAAAGCCACACGTTGTTGCTCGCCACCAGACAATTGGCCCGGATAATGTTCCAAACGGTGGCCCAGTCCGACCGCGTCAAGTTGTTCACGCGCCGCCTCAAAAGCATGGGCGTGACCGGCAAATTCCAACGGCAGGGCGACGTTCTCCAGCGCCGTCATGGTCGGCACCAGATGAAAGTTTTGAAAGACAATGCCGGTGTGGTCACGGCGAAACAGCGCCAACTTGTCTTCGCTCAGGGTGGTGATGTCGTTGTCGGCGACCCGCACGGTGCCTGAGGTGGGGCGTTCCAATCCGGCCACCACCATCAACATCGAGGTCTTTCCGGAACCGGAAGGACCGACCAAGCCGACGGTTTCACCACGTGAAATTTTTAAATCAATTCCGCGAAGGATATTGACCTCGCCGGCATCGCTGCTAAGTGTCAGGTGGATGTTGTTCAGCTGAATGGCGGGCGATGTTGACGATTGGATTTCACTCATAAGGATTCCTGACATGGGGTTTGCAGCCAATAAAGTGTCGTTTAGTGGGCACACTGTGCGACAGAGTTTACGCCGCTGTACGCCATCGGGATATGGCTTTATGACCCGCATTGTCAATGTGTTGGCGATCATAGTGGTGGTATTGGGGGGCGCTGCTGAGGCCCGTGCATCTGAAGCCAAAACCATCTTGGCGTTGGGCGACAGCCTGACGGCGGGTTATGGCCTGGCCCAATCTGAGGCCTTTACGGTGCAGTTGCAGGCGGCCTTGAAGGCCGCTGGCTCAAACGTCACCGTCGTCAACGGCGGGGTATCGGGCGATACCACCGCGGGTGGACGCTCGCGTCTGGAGTGGTTGTTGAGCCAGCCGTTTGACGCGGTGATCATTGAGTTGGGCGCAAACGACGGGCTGCGTGGGATTGATCTGGGCGAAACCCGCGCCAACCTCGATTGGATCTTGGCGACCTTAACACAGCGCGGTATTGCGACCTTGCTCAGCGGCATGTATGCGCCGCCCAATTTGGGCGAGGATTATGGTGCTGAATTTAATTCGATCTATCCCGATCTGGCGCAAAAATATGGGGTGGCGCTGGATCTTTTTTTTCTTGAAGGGGTGGCGGCGATTACTAACCTCAATCAAAGCGACGGCCTTCACCCCAACGCCCAAGGCGTGGCGATTATCGTCAAGCGTCTGGTGCCGCAACTGCAAAACCTTTTGAATTCCAAAAATTAGGACCCTCCATGATTTACAATGAACTTGGCCGCACCGGTATGCAGGTCAGCCGCATCTGTTTGGGCACCATGACCTGGGGCCAGCAAAATAGCCAAGACGAAGCCTTCCAGCAGATGGATTATGCGCTCGATCAGGGCATCAATTTTTTCGATACGGCGGAACTTTATCCGGTGGCGGCAAGGGCTGAAACCTACGGCGCAACCGAAACCATCATCGGCAATTGGTTTCAAGCGCGTTGCAATCGTGACAAGGTTTTTTTGGCCTCAAAAATTTCATGCAAAAATGTCAACACCCAGGGCCCATCCGTGGGATATATGCGCGCTGGTTCAATGGCCTTGGACAAAGCCAATATCGAAGCGGCGGTTGATGCCAGCCTGAAACGTTTACGGACCGACTATCTGGATCTCTATCAGCTGCATTGGCCGGAACGAAGCACCAATTTTTTCGGTAAACTGGGCTATGAGCATGGTGCGGATGAGACTGCGACGCCCATTGAAGAAACCCTTGAGGCCCTGGCCGGGCTGGTCAAGGCAGGCAAGGTGCGGGCCATCGGCCTGTCCAACGAAA
>JAESUA010000148.1 GCA_016763255.1 Magnetovibrio sp.
GACAAACTGGGCCAGCCGATGGTCAATTTAGGCCTGCAGCGCGATTGGGGTGACGTCAATTTGTTTGTCATGCCGTATTTTCGTGAACGTACCTTTGCCGGAAGTGACGGACGGTTGCGCGGCGCGACCCCGGTCGACACCGATCAAACGGTTTATGAATCCGGCCGTGAACAATGGCACCCGGACGTAGCGGTGCGCTACGCCACCGTGATCGGTGATTGGGATTTGGGCTTGGCCCATTTTCGCGGCACCAGCCGTGAACCGCGTTTTGTCAAAGGATCAGATTCCGGCGGCGATGAGGTGTTTGTTGCGCACTATGACCTCATTGATCAGACCAGCATCGATGCCCAGGTGACCATCGACGAATGGCTGTTGAAAATGGAAGGCTTTTACCGCTCCGGCCATGGCGACGGATTTGGGGCAATGTCTTTGGGATTTGAGTATACGTTTTTCGGTGTGGTCAACGACGCCGGGGATTTGGGCTTGTTGGCCGAATACCACAACGAGGATCGCGGCGCGGGTGCCCCGGCAACGCAGATGGATGACGACATATTTTTGGGTGCACGCATAACCTTGAACGACGTCGAAGACACCAGCTTTTTGGCGGGTCTGATTGTTGATCGCAACACCCAGGCAACCTCGTTCAGCGTCGAAGCCTCGCGTCGCCTCACCGATAGCCTGAGTGTGGAAATCGAAGGCCGTTCAAGCGCCGGTTTGACCACCGCCGATCCGTCATACGGCGCGCGCCAGGATCATCATATTCAAATTCGGTTGTCGTATTATATGTAGTCAGTAACCCTGATTCAGATCCACCAAATTGTCCGGGGTATTGCCGTCCTCAAAATCGCGCAAGGCTTCGGCGATGACTTCACTCGAAGACATGGGCGTGGTCAGGCTGGCGATGTGCGGGGTGATGAAGACGTTGTCCATGGTCCAGTATAGGTGGTCGTTGGACAGCGGTTCTTCATTGAAGACGTCGAGGGCTGCGGCGTTGAGCTGACCATCGTTCAGCGCCGCGATCAGATCGTCGTCGATGATGGTGGGGCCACGCCCGGCATTGATAAAATACGCGCCTGACGGCAGATGAGAAAGGCTGGCCTTGTTGATGATGCCCCGGGTGGCCTTGGTCAGCGGCAACAGGTTCACCAAGATATCGCACTGGCTTAAAAATGCTTCAAGCTGATCATCACCGGCAAATGAATTCAGGCCCGGCAGTTCTTTGGCCGTGCGGCTCCAGCCGCTGATATTTTCAAAGCCCAACATCAATAACGCATGTGCGACGTTCTGTCCCAACTCACCCAGACCAAGAATACCAACGCGGCGTTTTTTGGTGTTGGCGTTGGCATGTTGAGCCCAGTTGCGCTCGCGCTGTTGGCGGGCATAAACGTGCATGTCACGATGGAAATGCAAAACCCAATGCACCACGTATTCGACCATGCCGGAACTGAGCAACGGATCGACCAAGCGCACCAAGGGCACAGCCTTTGGCAGGCTAACATCTTGCAACAAGGCATCAACCCCGGCGCCGAGATTGAAGATGCCTTTGAGGTTGGCGAATGTGGCCAGCAGGCCCGGTTCGGGCTTCCACACCAGGGCGTAATTAATAGTGTCTTTATCGACCTCATCTTCACCCCACACAAACAAATCGGCTTCGGGCAAATGGCGGCGCAGGGCTTTGCGCCATGGGGTGGCGTCATCGGGGCTGATAAAGACCAAATTCATATGCCCACAACTCCACTTTCGTCGGCCTCGATGTTGAACGCCGCCCTCATCAGTGCTTGGGTATAGGGCTGGCGCGGATTGTCAAAAATCATGTCCGCCGGGCCTTGTTCGACGACCCGGCCTTTTTGCATCACCATCACGTCATGGGCCAGGGCGCGTACGACTTTCAAATCATGGCTGATGAACAGGTAGGTGAGGTCGTGTTTCTTTTGCAGATCGCGCAACAGCTCGACAATTTGTGCCTGCACCGAAACATCCAGCGCGCTGGTCGGCTCATCCAAGATGATCAGTTGAGGTGTAAGCACCAGGGCGCGGGCGATGGAAATGCGCTGGCGTTGGCCACCGGAAAATTCGTGGGGATAGCGGTCCATCATGTCGGCATCTAAGCCGACTTCGGCCAATACGTCGCTGACCCGTTCACGGCGCTCTCCATCTGTGTTGGCGAGGCCGTGGACCTCCAAACCTTCACCGATGATTTGCGCCACCGACATGCGTGGGCTTAAAGAGCCAAATGGATCTTGGAAAACGATCTGCATTTCTTTGCGCAATGGCCGCACGGCGGAAGCCTTGAGACCTTCGATCGAACGCTGCTTAAAGGTGATCGATCCGGTCGAACGTTCGAGGCGCAACAGGGCGCGCGCCAGGGTCGATTTTCCCGATCCGCTTTCACCGACAATGCCCAGGGTGTGGCCTTTTTTCACCACCAGATCGACCCCGTCGACGGCTTTAACGTGATCAACGGTGCGCCGGATGAAACCTTTCTTAATGGGGAACCAGACCTTCAATTCTTTTGCACTCATGATCGCCGGGGCGTCAGGCGTGCCCGGCTCGGGCCGGCCTTTGGGTTCGGAGGCCAGCAGGCGTTGGGTATAGTGGTGCTGCGGATTGGCGAAGATTTCCTGGGTCTCACCTTCTTCGACCAGCAGCCCGCCTTGCATCACATAGGCGCGATCAGCGATGCGCCGCACGATGCCCAGATCGTGGGTGATGAACAAAATGCCCAAGCCCATTTTTTCTTGTAAGTCGGCGAGCAGTTTCAACAATTGCGCCTGGATGGTGACGTCCACCGCGGTGGTCGGTTCATCGGCGATCAAAAGGTCGGGTTCATTGGCCAGGGCCATGGCGATCATCACGCGCTGCTGCTGGCCGCCGGAAAATTCATGGGGCAAGTTTTTCAGCCGTGAGATCTGTCCTTCCAGGCCCACCAGATGCATCAGTTCTTCGACCCGTTGCCGCACGTCGGATTTGCTGACGGCGTGATGGATGGTGATGATTTCGGCGATTTGTTGACCGATGCAGTGCAGCGGGTTGAGGCTGTTGAGCGGTTCTTGAAAAACCATCGAAATATCTTGACCGCGCAAAGAGCGCATCACCGTTTCGGGCGCGCCCATCAATTCTTCGCCCTTAAATTTGACCGATCCCGATGGGTGTTTGGCCAATGGATAGGGCAGCAGTTGCATGATCGAAAGGGCGCTCACCGATTTGCCCGAACCACTTTCGCCGACCAACGCTACGGTTTCGCCCTTGTCGACATAAAATGATACCCCGCGCACCGCTTTGACGGCGCGTTCGCCTTCGCCGAAGGTGACTGAGAGGTCTTTAACATCAAGTAGGCGGCTCATGAGCGAAACACCTTGCGCGGATCAAACGCATCGCGCACCGCTTCGCCGATGAATACCAGCAAGGTCAGCATAATCGAAATCACCAAAAACGAAGTCAGCCCCAGCCATGGAGCGTGCAGGTTGGCTTTGCCCTGGTTGAGCATTTCACCCAGTGACGCAGAACCCGGCGGCAATCCAAAACCGAGGAAATCCAAACCGGTTAACACGGTGATGGAGCCGGACATGATGAACGGTAAAAAAGTGATGGTCGCCACCGTGGCATTGGGCAGAATGTGGCGAAACATGATCTTGGCGTTGGACACGCCCAGGGCCCGGGCGGCGCGCACATAATCAAAATTTCTAGTTTTCAAAAATTCTGCGCGTACAACACCGACCAAGGCGGTCCAACTGAACAACAACATCAAACCTAACAACCACCAAAAATTGGGTTCGATGATCGAGGCCATGATGATCAACAAAAACAGCATCGGCAACCCGGCCCAAATTTCGATGGCGCGCTGAAACAACAAATCGGTGAGGCCGCCGAAATATCCCTGCACCGCGCCCGCTGCGACGCCGATGATGGAACTGACGATGGTTAGTATCAAACCAAACAAAACCGAGATGCGAAAGCCGTAGATCAAGCGTGCCACCACGTCGCGGCCTTGATCGTCGGTGCCGAGATAATTGAGCGTATCGGGCGGGCTGGGTGCCGGTTGGGAGAGAGCGTAGTTTAAGGTGTCGTAGGAAAAACGCACCGGCGGCCAGATGATCCAGCCTTTCTCTTCGATCATTTCTTGGACTTCAGGATCGGCGTATTCGGTCGGCGTTTCCAAAAATCCACCGAAGGTGGTTTCTGGGTAATCGACAAAAATCGGGCTGTACAGCTGGCCCTCATAGCTCATCAAGATGGGCCGGTCGTTGGCGATGCCTTCTGCAAACATGCTGGTGACAAACAGAAATAGAAAAATCCACAAGGACCAATAGCCGCGTCGATTGGCTTTGAAATTGTCGATGCGCCGACGGTTGATGGGCGAGATTGACAGGCCGCAAAATTGTTCTGTTGAAGAAGAAGCCATGCTCAATGCTCCACCTTCTCAAAATCGATCCGTGGATCGATGATGTGATACATCACATCGCCGATGATGCCCATGATCAGACCCAACAGGGTGAAGAAAAACATCGATGCAAACATCACCGGATAGTCGCGTTTGATGACCGCCTCAAAGCCCAGCAGACCTAGGCCATCGATGGAAAAAATCACCTCGATCAATAATGATCCGGTGAACAAGATACCGATGAAAGCGCTGGGGAAACCGGCGACCACAATCAACATGGCGTTGCGAAATACATGTTTGTACATCACCCGGCGTTCACTTAAGCCCTTGGCCCGCGCGGTCATGACGTATTGTTTGTTGATTTCTTCGAGATACGAATTTTTGGTCAGCATGGCGAGACTGGCGAAACCGCCGATCACCAACGCCCCCACCGGCAACACCATGTGCCATAAATAATCGGTCAGCTTGCCCCAGCTCGTTAGATCGGCCCAATTGTCTGAGGTCAGGCCGCGCAATGGGAACCAATCAAGATAACGCCCGCCGGCAAATACGATGATCAAGATGATGGCGAATAAAAAGCTTGGGATGGCATTGCCGACAATCACCACCGACGAGGTCACAATGTCAAAACGTGAACCATCTTTAAGCGCCTTCATAATGCCCAAGGGGATGGAGATGATGTAGACCAAGATGGTGGTCCACAGGCCCAGTGAAATCGACACCGGCATCTTGTCGAGCACCAGATCGATCACCGCGCGGTCGCGAAAATAACTGTCGCCGAAATCGAACACCATATAGTTTTTCATCATCATCCAAAAACGTTCATGGGCGGGCTTGTCAAAACCGTACATTTTTTCGATTTGGGCGATGAATTCCGGGTCCAGTCCTTGGGCGCCACGGTATTTGCTTTGCTGGCCATTGCCCGTTTGCAATGCAGTCTTGCCGCCACCGACAGCCGTCTCACCTTGGCCGGACCCTGCGATGCGCGCCGTGGCGCTGACGTCGAGACCTTGAACCTTGGCGATCATCTGCTCGACCGGTCCACCGGGGGCGGCCTGGATGATGGCAAAGTTGATCACCATGATCCCGAACAATGTCGGGACGATCAACAAAAGGCGACGAAAGATGTATGCAAGCATGGTGGGCGTTAATTTCCGTTTCGGGCCGCGTCTAGTTTTGCGGCCTTGGTTTCGTCATACCACCAGGTGCCGATCTGGCTGCCTTGCATCGGCACGATGGCTGGACGCGAAAATTTGTTCCAATAAACCAGGCGGTCGTAGGGAATGTGCCAGTGGGCAATGACGTAATGGCCCTGCACCAGGACGCGATCCAAGGCGCGTACCCGGGTGATCAGGTCTTCGCGGGTGGGCGCTGCGATCACTTGGGCGATCAGCTCATCGACCACCGCATCCTTGATGCCGATGACGTTGCGGCTGCCCGGGGTATCGGCGGCGTCGCTGCCCCAAAACCCCTGCTGCTCGTTGCCCGGCGACATGGACTGGCCCCAGCTTGATACGATCATGTCAAAATCGAAACTGCGCATGCGCTCGATATATTGGGCGGCGTCGATGGTGCGCACCTTCATTTTAATGCCCAGGCGTTCCAAGGATTTGCCAAACGGCAACACCACGCGTTCAAACGTTGGCTGGACTAGGATGATTTCAAAATTAAGCTTTTGGCCGGTGGTTTTGTTGACGCGGTCTTTGCCTTCGATCACCCAACCGGCTTCTTTGAGCAGCCGATCGGCAATTTTGAGATTGCTGCGAATGCGGCCGTCGCCTTTGGTGGCGGGGGGATTGTATGGGGCTGTGAACACATCGTCCGGAACGCGTCCGCGATAGGGCTCAAGGATTTTCAATTCAGCCGCATCGGGCAGCCCGGTGGCGGCCAATTCGGAGTTGTCGAAAAAGCTGCGTGAACGGGTGTATTGACCATAAAACAGATTTTTGTTGGTCCACTCAAAATCAAACGCATAACTTAGGGCTTCGCGCACCCGATGGTCTTTGAAGATGTCACGGCGGGTGTTGAAGACGAAAGCCTGCATGCCTTGGGGGCGTTCGTGAGCGAGGGTTTCTTTGACCAATTGACCGTCTTTGACGGCGTCGATGTCATAGGCTGTGGCCCAGGTCTTGGAGATGTTTTCGAGACGAAAATCGACCGCCCCGCCTTTTTAGGCTTCGACCTGAATTTGGCCATCACGAAAATATTCATAGCGCATTTTGCCAAAATTATTATGCCCAACGTTGGCCGGCAGATCACGGCCCCAATAGTCTGCGATGCGCTCATAGGTGATCGAGCGCCCAGTCTCAAACTTGCCGATTTTATAGGGCCCCGATCCCAGCGGTGGTTCCAAGGTGGTCTTGGAAAAATCGCGGCTTTGCCAGTAATGCTTGGGCAAAATGGCCAACTGCCCGAGAATGAGGGGCAATTCACGATTTTCAGTGGTGGAAAATGTGAATTTCACGGATCGTTCGGATAGTACTTCAACCTTGGCCACGTCGGCGTAATAGAATTTATACTGTGGTGCGCCTTTGTCGATCAGGGTTTCATAGGTCCATTTGACATCCGCGGCGGTGATCGGCATTCCGTCGTGCCATTTGGCTTCGGCTCGCAGGTTGAAGATCACCCAGGAGCGGTCTTCGGGCACCTCGATGCTTTGCGCCAGCACGCCGTATTGGGTAAACGCTTCGTCGGCAGACGAGGTCGTCAAGGTGTCGTAGATGTTGCCGATGCCATCGACCGTTTCGCCCTTGGAAATGAAGCCGTTGAAACTGTCGAAACTGCCAAAACTGGCAAAGCGGATGGTCCCGCCCTTGGGTGCATCCGGATTGACGTACTCAAAATATTTGAAATCCGCACCGTATTTGGGGCTTCCGTGCATGGCGATGGCGTGGGTTGGCTGCACCTCTTGCGCCATGGTGTTGAGGGGCACAAGTGCCGCGTACAGCACCGCAGAGACAGCGAACAAAGCAGATTTCAGGTTGGCCATGGAAGCTCCCCGTAGTGTGTTTTTTGATCATGGACCGAAGGTCTCTTTGAATGTGCCCTCTGATTGTGGCCGGATCAAGGAGTTGTTCGGGGATTAATCTGCTTTGCCTTTGAGGTCCTTATAGAATTTGAAGTTATTGCGGCCTTCATCCTTGACCGCGTACATGGCTTCATCGGCGGTCCGCGCCAGATCGTCCATGGTCTCGCCGTCATCGGGAAAAATCGAAATGCCGATGGAGGCCCCAACGTTGGCAATCTTGCCACACGGTACCAAAATGTCTTGCGCGACCTTGGCGAGGACCTTTTGAGCCACCACCGCGGCGCTGTCGGCATGATCGAGGTTTTCCAGGATGGCGACGAACTCATCGCCGCCAAAGCGCGCCACGGTATCCGATTTGCGCACACAACTGAGCATGCGCTCGGCCACGGTTTTGAGCACCACATCGCCCGCATCGTGGCCCAATTGGTCGTTGATGGGCTTAAATTTATCCAAATCGACGAACATCAATGCCAAGGGCTTGCCGGATCTGCGGGCGCGATGAATCGCGCGCTCGACGCGTTCGATATATAAATTGCGATTGGGCAGGTCGGTCAATGAGTCGTGGTGGGCAAGGTGCTGGATTTTGTCCAAGGCTTTCTTGCGTTCGGTGATGTCGCGGATCACCCCGGTGAACAGGCGTTGGGTGCCTTCCATCATCTCGGTGACCGTCAATTCGATGGGAAACACCGCGCCGTTGGCATGCTGGCCTTCAAATTCTTTGGAGTTGTTGACCAGGTCTGATTGGCCGGTTTTAACATAGCGATCCAGATAGCTGTCATGGTGGTCGGCGTATTGGGAGGGCATCAGCATCTTGATGTTATGCCCCAACACTAGATTTTTGGGGTAGCCAAACATGCGTTCGCCGGCGGCGTTGATGGACTGCACGTTGCCCTTTTGATCAATCGTGAGAATGGCGTCACGCACCGTGCCCAAAACGTTGCCCAAGCGCTGTTCGCGCTTGCGCGCGTCTTGGGAGGCGCGAATGTAGTTTGAAATGTCGCGGCACTCGACCATGTAAATTTCGCCGTCGCCGCTTTGCGTCAAGGCGCGCACGCGCATCAAAACGTCGATGGGCATGGCGTTGATGGGCCGCAGTTTGAGCGGCACACCGGCCTCTTCTTCGGCGAACGCATCAATTCCCAGCGCGATCAGCTCGGCATAGTCGGCATGGATGAATTCAGCCAATTCATGGCCCAGCAATGCGGTTTCATCTGGTGCGCACAACATCTCCACCCCGGCGGGGTTGATGTATTTTAGGCGACCGTCTTCAAGCACGCACACCAAATTGGAGATGGCGCGCAACAACTCGGAATCGAAAATATTCCGTACTTTTTGATCCACTGTTGTCTCCCCCCCGGGAGTTGCATTTAACTTTTCAGCTGGTTAAGGGCCGCCGCGTGCAGTGTTTTGTCTCCCGCCGCGAGCACGCGGCCATCGGTTTTCATAGTAATCGGGGCACCATTCCAGTCGGTGATGATGCCACCCGCGCCCTCAACAACAGGGACCAGGGCCGCAAAATCATAGGTGCCGAGGCTGGCCTCGCAAATTAAATCGACATAACCCGACGACAACAATCCATAGGCGTAACAATCCCCGCCATAAACGGTGCGCCGGGCCGCGTTGGAAAGATTGTTGAAGGCCGTCTCATTCTGGCCTTCGAACATTTCCGGTGTGGTGGCGTAAAGCCAAGCCTGATCGACTCTGGCGCAGCTGCGGGTTTGCACCACTTCTCCGTTGTGGGTGGTGGGCCGACCTTTGGCACCGATCCAGCGCTCATCCACCGCCGGGGCATCGATAATGCCGACAACGGGAACGCCGTTGTGGCACAGCGCCACTAAGGTTCCGAACAACGGTTTGCCGGTGACGAAAGAATTTGTCCCGTCGATGGGGTCCAGAACCCACACAAATTCGGCATCGACGTTTTCGTTACCGAATTCTTCGCCCAAAATGCCGTGATCGGGAAACGCTTCGTTGATCCGGGCGCGCATCACCTTTTCGGCGGTGCGGTCGGCTTCGGTCACCGGCGAGGCGTCTGATTTGGCGTCGATGGCGATGCCGGTGCGAAAGCGGCTCATGATTTCGGGGCGAGTGATGTCGACCAACTGGGTGGCCAAATCGATATATTTTTGCAAATCAGTCATTAGGTTCAGTCCGTTCGTGTTTTGAGATAAGCCAGCACGTTGTCGCGGTCTTGTTGGCTTTTCAGCCCTGCGAACGTCATCTTGGTATCCGGCGCAAAGGTGCGCGGTCCGGCAATAAAGGACTTGATTTCGGCTTCGCTCCACACGCCACCCAACCGTTTGAGGGATTTGGAATAGCGGTAGCGTTCAGCCGAGGCCTTGGTCTTGCCAACGATGCCCCACAAGTTGGGACCGGTGCGGTTTTTGCCACCTTTATCAATGGTGTGACAGCTCATACACTTCTTACGGAAGATGTTTTTGCCCTTATCCACGTCGCCGGGGACGGTCGCGCTGGCGACGGTCTCGGCGGCTTTAGGGGCCGGAATTTGTGCGGGGGCTGCTTTTGCAACAGTTTCAGCCTGAGGTTCGGTTTGGGGTTGCGGCTGGATTATGACTGTGACTTCACGGGGTTCCGATTGGGGTTGGATCGCCAAATCCCCGATGATGTTGACAAGCACCAACACCGCAACGGTGAAAATGATGGCGCCAATTACCTTGATCATGTGCAAACCCAAAGTTTAAGTCAATTTCAGTTCCAGCCGTTGGCCGCCCCAATTTGGGCTTGCCCGCATACGGCATTGCGGACTGTACACGCAAGTCCACGCGCACCGCAATGGGCCACACTATGGCGCTGGGGTGTTCGTGCGTGGCGCAATGGCTTGTATGCAATGGCGCGATATGGTCTCGTGAGCTTCGAATCATATAAGCCGAGGCCGCCACATGCTGAAACTCCCCTGCAAGCCCATCGTCATCATCCCCGCGCGCATGGCATCGACCCGCTTGCCGGGCAAGCCGTTGGCCGATATCAATGGGCTGGCGATGATCGTGCAGGTGCTTAATCGTGCGGTCGAGGCCGATATCGGCCCGGTGGTGGTGGCGTGCACTGAAACCGAAATCAAAGATGTGGTCGAGGCCGCCGGGGGCCGCGCGGTGCTCACCGACCCGGATCATCCGTCGGGATCGGATCGTATTTTTGAGGCTTTGCAAAAGGTCGACCCAAACGCTGAATTTGACGCCATCGTCAATCTGCAAGGCGATCTGCCGGTGCTGGAAGCGGCGGTGGTGCATGCGGTGATCAAGCCGTTGGATGATGACGGCGTCGACATCGCCACCTTGGTGGCCGAAATCAGTGATGAAGACGAAAAAACCAATCCCAACGTGGTCAAGGCGGTGGTCGGGTTCGAAGACGGCCAAGATGTCGGCCGGGCGTTGTATTTTTCCCGCGCCACCGTGCCCCACGGCGACGGGCCGTTATGGCATCACATCGGCATCTACGCCTATCGCCGCAAATCTTTGGAACGTTTTGTCAGTTTAAGCCCCGGGGTGCTGGAACAACGCGAGCGTCTGGAACAGTTGCGGGCCTTGGAAAACGGCATGCGCATCGATGCCGCACGCGTTGACACGGTTCCGTTCGGGGTCGATACTCACGCCGATTTAGAACGCGCCCGCAAGATTTTAAGGGCCTGAACAAGACAAATGGACAGCATGCTATGAGCGCACAAAACACCATCGCTTTTCAAAGTGAAGCTGGGGCCAATTCCGACATGGCGTGCCGCGCCGTGTACCCGGATATGAAGACGCTCGGCTGTTATACGTTTGAACACGCGTTTGCCGCCCTGCACGATGGCAAAGCCAGCTTGGCGATGATCCCCATCGACAATTCGGTCGCCGGACGGGTCGCCGACATTCACCATCTGTTGCCGGGCTCCAACCTGCACATCATCGGTGAACATTTTCAGCGTATCGACCATCATCTGCTGGCCCTCAAAGGCACCAAGATCGAAGATTTGACCCACGTGCACAGCCATGTGCACGCGCTCAACCAGTGCCGCGGCATCATCCGTGATCTGGGCCTGGACCCGGTGGTGCACGCCGATACAGCCGGTGCGGCGCACATGATCAGCGAACAAAATGATCCCAGCCAAGGCGCGATTGCGTCGCAATTGGCCGGTGAAATTTATGGCTTGGAAGATCTGCGCGCCAATATCGAGGACGCCGAACACAACACCACGCGGTTTTTGATCATGGCCAAAGACCCGCTGGTGCCAACCGCCAACGACGCCAAAGTCATGACCAGTTTTGTGTTCCGCGTGCAATCCATTCCCGCCGCACTTTACAAAGCCCTGGGCGGTTTCGCCACCAACGGCGTCAACATGACCAAGCTGGAAAGTTACATCATCGACGGCAGTTTTGAGGCCGCGCAGTTCTACGCCGAAGTCGAAGGCCACCCAGAAGACCAAGCCATGCAACTGGCGTTCAAAGAACTCGATTTTTTCACCCACGAAATCAAGGTTATGGGGACGTATCCAGCTGCAGCGTTTCGCGATGAGGTGGGTTAGGAGTCGGAGCTGTCCTCGTTCCGAGCTTGGTAATCTCGTGCGAGCAATTCCTGGGCCTTCGGAGCTGCTGTAAGTACTATCTGTGAATAAAAATGTGCAGGAAAACGTCTAGCAATATTAACAGCTTCATACAGAAGCAATTGAGCCTCTGTATGCCGACCATTAATGGCTATATCTGAAATCATAAGAAGGGTAACTGCCGCTTTTGGAGCTTGAAATCCCTCTATATCGGGGTGCTTGTCGGCCAGTATACTGAGCTCATCAAAAAGTGTTTGAGCTAAATCCGGCTGACTTGTGTCATGTAAAGCACCAAATTCTCTCGGGGCGGCGAAGGCAGCATTAAGTTGAATTACCATGTGCCCGTCATTTTGAAAGGCATTGCAGAGAGCCAGGGTGTGCTCATGTAGCAAACCTCCTTCGCCTGCGTAGCTAAGGTGGTCTGACATTTGACCGATAGTGAATAAACTGGCAGCGATAACTTCAGGGGTATCCCCGGGGCTGTCTAGGGGCATGGACAGAGTTTTCATAGTTTTATGATTGGGGAAATCCCGTGCGCATCGCACAAGAAATTCGTTCATGCCTGTGGGGGCGCTATGCCACGCTATCCCGCGTATTAAGTTATGGCGTTCTCTTGATGGATGCTTTATGGCGAGATTTGTATTGTAATAGAGTACTTCAAGTACAAACAGTTCTCCTAAAATGTCAGGCTCTAATGGGAAAAAGATTTTACCATCAATATGTCCAGTTATGGTCCCTTGGCGGTCAAAAGTTGTATTTTTGTTAAGAGCAGGAAATAGATTTGTATCCTTTAATACGCCCAAGGCTTCAATCGGGGTTCCTGCAGTCATAGTAGCGAGTGCTAGCAGGTTTTCGTCCTGCTCGGTGACGTCTTTGGGCCAGAAATTTTCCTGATCGCGCTGTAAAATTTCGCGCGCTAAGTCGGTGGTGCTCCATTCAAGAACGTTGTCGTTTGCGGTGAGGGCTTCGCCCAGGAACGCGGCGTAGAGGGCGCGGCTTTCTTTGTCGATGGTGCTCAGTTTTTCCAGGCATTCTTCCCGACGTGTTTCATCCAGGGTGGCGTTCATGCCTTGCATGATGGTCCACAGCTCATCCGGGCCGGGATCGGCTAATTCGATTGGCTTTTGCCTATGGCAGGTATCTTCGAGGCTGATTTGATCCGTGCGGCCTGGGCCCCAAAATTGTTTGGCCCATTCATCGTCTGACTGCATGTCGCGTTCCAACAGCAAAAAACGCACCGGGAATTCGTAATTCTGGGCGTTGGCGGCGGCGTGGCGGATGGCTTGGCCGACCGCTTCGCCTCTGCGTGCGACATAATCGACCACGATCAGGGTCGGCTGGTCGGGCCGCCAGTCTTCCCAGTGGTCATATGTGGTGTTGGCGCTCAAAAACCCGGCGCGCCATGCGCCGCCCACCTGCAGGCAAAATTCCAGCGCCAAACGGCTTTTGCCCTGGCCGCCCGATCCGGTGATCAGGTGCCACGACACCATCGGTGCGGCATTGATAAAGGCGTCGAGCTGGGCGATTTCGTCGCGGCGGCCTTGGAACTCGACATAACGGGTGCCGTAGACAAAACGCCGCTGTTTGCGCTTTTGCGTGATGATATCCAGGCGCAGCGGTGGCTGCGGGTTGAGCAGTTTTTCGATTCCCACCTTGATGTCATCAAGATCATGGAGAATCTCGGCATGCCGTTTGAGGTCGGATGAGAGAAAATCCAGGTGTTCGGCTTCGTTGCGGCGTAACGTGCCTTTACGGATGGCGGCTAGTTCTTGCTCGGCGCGTTGGGCCAGATCGGCTGTCGCCAAAACCTGTTCCAGGGCGCTCATGACATTGGCGTAACCGGGCGTCAATTTAAGGATTTTGGTTAAGCGTTGCTGGCTGACCTTACCAAGCCAAGCCATTGATTTTCCGCTAGCCTTTGCCACCAGCGGAGCCGCACGTTTAAGCACGAAGCGCACCAGCCGGGGGTTGAGCTCATCGAACTCTTCGCATATCTGGCGCACCAAAATGGCCTGAAATTCCGCGTCGTTGAGGAATTTCCCCAGGCCTTTTGCCACGCCATGCTGTGCGATGGCATCGATGGTTTGGTCTAGATCAATGGCTTTCGTGTTGTCGGGCATAGGGCGAGCGCCGCTTATCAATAAAAATGTATGGTGGCGTATTCGTCGGAACTGTCAAGGTTGTGGCCTTTGCCTCTTGCCAAACATGGGGCAAAAGCCTTATCTCCTAGATGAGACCGGGCCGAGTGGTGCCGGTTACACCGCATTTGAAAAGGAAACACGGACCGTGCTTAAGCGTGATGGTGATAAATTATCGTTTCAAGGTATGGATCCGTCCAAGGACCCGGCGAAGATATTACGCGTTACGGGCTTAAATACGCTGGATGATGCGACGTTGTTGGGCGCGCTGTTGGATATCAAAGCGCACATGCGTCAAGACGGTGTGATGGAAGACATGCACAGCAAAGGCCGCGAAGCGTTGCGCCTTTTGGCCGAACGCAAGGCCAAAGGCTAAGCCGCTTAGTCCCCCCCAGCCCCACAGCTCCTCCCCGGCATACTTTGTGCAAAATTCTCATTTTTTTAAATAAAATCAGGGTTTTGGGACTTGGATGAGGCGCGCCGTCCTGATACTGTGCGTGCTTAATCATGAACATGTGCGATTCTGTGTGCTCAAGTTGGCGAAATAGATGATGTTGAAGACCGTACGCACCCTATCTGCCAAACGCATCACCGCGCTATCGGTGCTGGCTGTTGCCCTGGGCGTTTCGGGCTGCACCATGACCTCATCGGCACCGACCGCATTCATGCAAGATTGCCTGTCAGATCGTCTCGACATCGTTGAAAATGCCACCTGGGACGGTGTCCAGCCGCGCCGAATTCGCATCATCGATGGCAACTATCGTCCCATGGTGATGTATTTTGAAAAAGACCGCCCCTACATTCTCACGGTGGAAAATGTCGATGCCAGTGCCCACGATCTTTGGGCACCGGGCCTGTTGAAGCAGGGCGTGGCGCTGCACAGCGTGCAAATCGGCGATAAGGCTCCGGCCAAGGGCTGCGTCAACGGTGTGCGCATCGCGCCACGCTCGCAAGTGACGCTGAAGTTTGTGCCGGTGTATGAAGGCCGTTACGAATTTTACGATGGTGGTTTCCCGCTGCTGGCGGGCAACATGGCGGATGGGGTTTTCCATGTGGTGGCCCCGCGCGCAGGCGTAGCCTCTAAATAGGCCACCTTTCCTAAAAAATTACCTTTAATTTCAGTGCATTAATCTTTTTATCAAGAAACTGACAATGGGCTTTGCAGGGCCCTCTTGGCCTTGATATACTGCGCCCGGGAGATCGGCGCGGGCGAAGTCCTCGCGAACCCGGTCAGGTCCGGAAGGAAGCAGCCGCAACGAGTTTTGCTTCGGGTCGC
>JAESUA010000149.1 GCA_016763255.1 Magnetovibrio sp.
GATGGTGTTTGTCGCCACCGCCGCCTCAATCGTTTCGGGCACCGTTGCCGAACGCATCAAACTGTGGCCGTTTTTGATCTTCACCGTGATTTTGACCTCCCTTATCTATCCGATCCAAGGTTCTTGGACGTGGGGTGGTGGCTGGCTCACCGAAATGGGCTTCGCCGATTTTGCCGGTTCTTCGATTGTGCACTCGGTCGGTGGCTGGGCGGCTTTGACCGGTGCCATCATTCTCGGCGCACGCAGGGGTAAATATGGCAAAGACGGCTCGGTCCACCCGATCCCCGGTGCCAACATGCCGCTGGCCACCATCGGCACCTTTATCCTGTGGTTCGGCTGGTTCGGCTTCAACGGTGGTTCGGTTCTGGCCCTGGGTTCAGCAGCCGACGTCATCGCCATGGCCAACGTCTTCGCTAATACCAACATGGCTGCCGCCGGTGGCGTGGTCGCTGCGGTGATCCTCACCCAACTGGTCTACAAAAAAGTTGATCTGTCGATGGCGCTCAACGGTGCAATCGGCGGCCTGGTATCGATCACCGCCGGTCCCGACACCCCGACCTTGGGTTCGGCGATGCTCATCGGCGCGACCGGTGGCGCAATCATCGTGTTTGCCGTGCCGCTGCTCGACAAACTCAAGATCGACGACGTGGTCGGCGCGATCCCCGCTCACTTGTTGTGCGGCATCTGGGGAACCCTGGCGGTTCCGTTGACCAATACCGACGCCAGCTTTGGCACCCAGTTGATCGGCGTTTTGGCCATCGGTGGCTTTGTCATCGTCGCCTCGACCATCGCCTGGATGGCCTTAAAAGTCACCATCGGCATCCGCGCCGACGAAGAAGACGAAATTATGGGTCTCGATAAAGCCGAACTCGGCCTCGAAGCCTATCCGGAGTTTGGACGGGGTGCCCACAGCATCTGATTCCCCAACGACCCCGTTCAAGCCAAGGGCCGGAGACAGCATGTCTCCGGCCCTTGTTTTTGCCGAAATAATAAGCAACTGCCTTTTCCATGCTCAGTATCTAGGCGCATTCAATGTGCCTGATCTTTAAGAAAATCCAATATTCATCTCAATATTTCAACTGCTTGGCTAATTTCTCATGATTTGGCACGGAACTTGAGATAGCTCCGCAGGCCCGTTTGGGGGGCCTCAAGGGCTTGAGCCTTAGATGCTGTGACAACTGATATTGGGGAATTTTCACCATGCAAATGGGTATGGACGTTTTTTTTGTGCTGATGGGTGCCACCATGGTGCTCGCCATGCACGCCGGGTTTGCGTTTTTGGAAGTCGGCACCGTGCGTCGCAAGAACCAAGTCAACGCACTGGTCAAAATCATCACCGATTTTGCCGTCTCGACCATGGCATATTTTTTCATCGGCTACTCGGTCGCTTATGGGGTGAATTTCTTTTCCTCCGCCGCGGTGCTGACCGGGGCCGCACCCGGATCGCCGTTTGCCGCCGGTGGATATGATCTGGTGAAGTTCTTCTTTTTGCTGACCTTTGCAGCCGCCATTCCGGCGATCATTTCCGGCGGCATCGCCGAACGGGCACGCTTTTGGCCGCAACTGATCGCCACCGCCATCATCGTGGCGCTGGTCTATCCGGTCTTTGAAGGCATGGTATGGGGCTCGCGTTTGGGCTTTCAGGACCTCATCGAAAGCATCGCCGGGGCACCGTTCCATGATTTTGCCGGATCGATCGTGGTCCATGCGGTCGGCGGTTGGTTGGCGCTGGGCGCGGTGGTGATGCTCGGCCCACGCCTGGGGCGTTATAAAAAGGATGGCCGTTTGGTCGGTATCGCGCCCTCCAACATTCCCTTTTTGGCCCTGGGATCGTGGATTTTGGTGGTCGGCTGGTTCGGTTTTAATGTCATGAGCGCACAATCGGTCGAAGGCATCACCGGTTTGGTGGCGATCAATTCATTGATGGCCATGGCCGGGGGCATCTTGGCCGCAGTGGTTGCAGGCAAGAACGATCCTGGCTTCATCCACAACGGCGCGTTGGCCGGATTGGTCGCGGTGTGTGCCGGTTCAGACATCATGCACCCCTTGGGCGCGTTGGTGGTCGGCGTGGTCGCCGGTGTTCTGTTCGTCTGGGGCTTCAATAAATGTCAGCAAAAATGGAAGATCGATGATGTTTTAGGGGTGTGGCCGCTGCACGGCATGTGCGGCTTGTGGGGCGGCATCGCTGCGGGCATCTTCGGTCTTGAAGCCTTTGGCGGTTTGGGCGGCGTGACCTTCTTGGCGCAATTGACCGGCTCGCTCAGCGGGGTGGTGTTTGCCCTCATCGCTGGTTTTGCGGTCTATGGTGGCCTCAAGTTGGCCATCGGCATCCGGCTTGATGCGGAAGATGAATTTCGCGGTGCGGATCTCAGCCTGCATCATATTTCAGCCTACCCCGAAGAAGACACCCACGCCTAAATTCGCGGCCATATTATCCCTTAAGGGCCCTCGGCATATGTCGGTGGGCCCTTTGTGATAGCCGCATTGCCTCACCTTGGCCCCTTTGAGGGCACAATTAGATCTCAAACTCAGATGGCTTTCTTAAGATCTTATAAAGTCTCGCAGTGTACAAAAAACTATGGCTTGGTTAAGTGACAAACTGGGATCCGGGCCCTTACTTCCGGAAGGTAGTTCGGCCTTTTTTGCCCGCCGGGTGAGTGAACTCACCGGCGCGGGCCTTGTAGTGTTGACTGGGGGTTACCTGGCAGCGCTGTTTTCGTACGTGCCCACCGACCCCTCACTCAATTCCGCCACAGACGCTCCGGTGCTCAATTTACTAGGCAGCCCCGGCGCCACCCTTGCCGATGTGATGATCCAAACTTTTGGTCTGGCCGCTATCGTGCCCGCACTGGCTACCCTCGCCTGGGGCCTGTTGTGGATGCGCAAGATCGGCGTCGCCCAATTGTGGATGCGTATGACCCTCATGCTCACCGCCACCGTGCTGTTGGCGTGTGCCATTACGATTGTGGAACCATTTACCAGTTGGCCCTTGGCCGCCGGACTTGGCGGTGTCACCGGCACCATATTGCTGGAGCGTATCGGACTTGTTTTTACCCTATTGGGGCTGCCTCAATCCGAGCTCGTAATACTCATCACCGCCATCGCACTTGGGGTTCCCGGAGTGGTCGCCTTCTTTTGGTCTCTGGCCTTGCCGTCATCGGACTGGCGCGCCTTGGGCCGTGCTGTGACCTTTATAAATCACAAGCTCGGAGCCTTGTTGATCAAAGCCTTTGGCCGCCTCACGGGGCGTGTTGCGCCACCAACATTTGCCACAACCAACGACGATGAGCTTGATGATTTGGTCGTCACAGATGCCGGTGAAGCGGTGGTTGCCAAACCAAAACGACGCCGCGCCTCGCCGCGTATCACCGCAGACAAGATTGAAAACCCCAAGCCCAAAACCAAGGGTTTGGTTGATGCCAAGCCGGGCCTCGTCAAACCCAGTCGCCAAGCCGGAGCGCAGCGTCAACGCAGCCTCGATCTGGGGGCACAAAACAATTATGTCTTGCCGCCGCTGGACATTTTGGATGCCCCGAACCTGGCAGTGCCACCCAGCACTCCAAAAAAGCGTTGGAACAAAATGCCTTGATGCTGTCCAGTGTGCTGGAAGATTTTGGCGTCAAAGGCGAAATCGTCAAGGTCCGCCCCGGTCCGGTGGTCACCTTGTATGAACTGGAACCCGCGCCGGGCACCAAAACCTCGCGCGTGATCGGCCTTTCGGACGATATTGCGCGGTCTATGAGCGCGGTTTCGGTGCGCGTCGCCACCGTGCCGGGGCGCAACGTCATCGGCATCGAGATGCCCAATCAAATCCGCGAAATGGTTTATTTCCGTGAACTGATTGCTTCCCAAGACTTTGAAAAAGCCAAAGGCGCGCTGAATTTAGCCCTGGGCAAGGATATCGGCGGAAATCCGGTGACCGTGGATTTGGCGCGGATGCCACATTTGTTGATCTCGGGCACCACCGGTTCCGGCAAATCTGTGGGCGTCAATGCGATGATTTGCTCTTTGTTGTACCAATATTCCCCCCGCCAGTGCCGCTTCATCATGATCGACCCTAAGATGCTCGAGCTCAGCGTCTATGACGGCATTCCCCATTTGTTGAGCCCGGTGGTCACCGACCCCAATAAGGCCGTGGTGGCGCTGAAATGGGCGGTACGCGAAATGGAAGATCGCTATCGTTTGATGAGCCAGATGGGGGTGCGCAACATCACCGGTTATAACCAGCGCCTGGCTGAGGCCAGCAAACGCGGCGAGGTACTGACCCGCACCGTGCAAACCGGTTTTGATGAAGATGGCAAACCGATTAACGAAGACCAGCCGTTGTCCATGGATGCGCTGCCCTACATCGTCGTGATCGTCGATGAAATGGCCGATTTGATGTTGGTGGCCGGCAAGGACGTCGAGTCCGCCATCCAACGTTTGGCGCAGATGGCACGGGCCGCCGGGATTCATTTGATCATGGCCACCCAACGGCCTTCGGTTGATGTCATCACCGGCACCATTAAAGCCAATTTCCCCACCCGCATCAGCTTCCAGGTGACCTCAAAAATTGATTCGCGGACGATTTTGGGTCAACAAGGTGCCGAACAGCTTCTCGGCCAGGGCGATATGCTGTATATGGCGGGCGGTGGGCGCATCACCCGGGTGCATGCGCCGTTTGTATCCGATGAAGAAGTGGAAGACGTGGTATTGCATCTCAAAGATCAAGGCTCACCAGAATACATTGAATCCATCACCCAAGAACAAGACCCGGCCCTGGGTCTAAACGCTGTGGCGGGTGGCGCCACCAAAGACGATGTGCTGTATGATGAAGCGGTGGCGCTGGTCGCCCGCGAAGGCAAGGCCTCAACCAGTTTCATCCAGCGTCATCTGCAAATCGGCTATAACCGCGCGGCGCGCATCATTGAACGTATGGAGGTCGAGGGTGTGGTCAGCAAAGCCAACCGGGTCGGCCGACGAGAGGTTTTGATCGGCGATGTCAGTGCAGCCTAACAATATGCAAAACGATACGAATCCGGATCAAAATGGGATTCCCAACCGGCCCTTCCCGATGAAACGCATCGTCAGCGGCCTTTTGGTGCTGGCCATGGTTTTTGTCGCGGCGGCGGTTCTGCTTCCTAAAACAGCCGATGCCAAGGATGCCATCGGCCTTGAAGCCGATCAAATAGCCCAGGTGGTCAAAATCCAGGACTACCTCAACGCCATATCCACCATGCGCGCCCGCTTCATGCAGATCACCAGCCAAGGTAATTTTGCCCAAGGTGAATTTTTGATGGCACGTCCGGGGCGCATGCGTATCGAATATGACCCGCCGGTACCGGTGCTGATTGTCTCCAACGGGTCGATGGTGATGTACAAGGACAAAGAACTTGATCAGCTGAGCTACGTGCCGCTGAGTTCCTTGCCCGCCTCCATGTTTATCGGCGATGAAGTCGATTTTTTTGGTGATGATCTTTTGATCACAGACTTCGATCGATCCAAAGGGACCATGCGCATCACCCTTCAGCGCAGCGCAGACCCGATGGAAGGCAGCCTCACCCTGATTTTTCAAGATCAGCCAATGGTGCTTAGAAAATGGGCGGTTCTTGATGCTCAAGGCATCACCACGACCGTCTCCTTATTGGGGCCACAGTTCGGCGAAGCCCTGGACGAGAAGCTGTTCAAAGTGGAAAATCGCGTCCTCGAAAATGACCAAGACTAACTTTCCCTTGCGCTACCCCTGGTAATCACCTCACCTCATGCCCACATTTATGAGAGAGCCAGGGCCCAAACCTGGTTTCACCGTTGTATGGTTTATCCCCCCCCCCAAAAAACCATCAACGGATCCCCCCTTAGGGACTACAGCCCGGCCACTCCCCCTGGCCGGGCTTTCTTTATCCATAAATTTCATTGCTAAATACGAATAACCGACGATTTTAGGGAATCAGGCGGTATCCACCCGGTTCGGTCACCAAAATTTCGGCACGTGACGGTTCGGCTTCCATTTTTTGGCGCAACCGGTAAACATGGGTTTCCAAGGTGTGGGTGGTGACGTTTGCGTTATAACCCCACACCTCGCCCAACAACTCATCGCGGCTGACCACACGATCACCATGCAGATACAGAAACTTTAAAATTTGCGCTTCTTTGTCTGTGAGACGAATTTGTTCGCCATTTTGGCCGTTGCCTTCAGGTACGGTCCCCACCAACATCTTTGCGCCGGGGCGAAAATCAAAGGGACCGATGACCAACACAGCATCATCGCTTTGCTCAAATTGACGGATGTGGGCGCGGATCCGCGCCATCAAGACACCCAATTTAAAAGGTTTTGCGACATAATCCGTGGCCCCGGCATTGAGTCCTCGAATGGTATCGGAATCGCTGTCGGATGCGGTCAGCATAACGATTGGCGCCATCAGGCCATCGGCCCGCAAATGGCGGCACACCTCGCGCCCACCCATGCCGGGCAGATCGACATCTAAGATCACCAAATCAAAATAGCCGTTTTTAGCCAGTGTGCGGCCGTCTTCACCAGACGACGCCACCGTGCATACAAATCCCTCAACGGCCAACAGCTGCTCACTCAGCAACTCAACCAGAATCTCGTCATCATCAATGATCAGTATGCGTTTACCTTCTGTCATCCTGGCGTCCCATTCGGTCCAAACATCACCTCTGTGATACTATATCGGAACCCGGATGCCGCTCGACAATATTACTCTTGTGCAGATTGGCTCTTTTCTTGTGTCCGCGCCATGAGGTAATGTCCAATAAAAGCCTGTGTAATCGTTTCGCTTCACTCATTTTGCCGCCCACAAGGTTCGATTGTTAACATGCCCCACCGCCAAAACCAGCTCTCCATGCCAGCGACCCGCGAACCCGCTTCATTACTCTCCGTCGATCGTGCGGTGTTTGAATTGCGCCGCGGACGCGTCGTCGCCGTGGCGGCGGCTGAAGGGGCGCGCGCCTTGGTCATGGCCGCGGAAGGCATCAGCCCACAAAGCCTGATGGATTTGGCCGGAATGGCCCAAAGTCAGCCGGTTTTGGCCATCACTCGGCGGCGTGCCGAGGTTTTGAACGTCGTCAACCGCACCATGGGTGATGAACAGCCGGTCCTTGCCTTGGATATCCAAGGCCTCACAGCTGAAGCCTTGTTATGCTTAGCCGACCCCCTCTCCGAAGGCCCCGCCCAAGACTTCAACGCCGCCGATGTTCATGACGTGGCCCACATGGCCCGCACATGGCGGCCGTCGGCTTGGCC
>JAESUA010000150.1 GCA_016763255.1 Magnetovibrio sp.
ACCTTTGCCATCACCGCCGGTCCGATCATGGCCGCCTATGATTCGTTTGAGGCTGAAATCATCGGCCAGGGTGCACATGGTGGCATGCCGCACCTCGGGGTGGACCCGGTGGTCGTGTCGGCCCAGGTCATCACCGCCTGGCAATCCATCATCAGCCGCTCCATTGATCCGCAAGATGCCGCCGTGATTTCCGTCACCCAACTCGATGCCGGTGATGCCTTCAACGTGATCCCCGATGTGGTGCGTTTAAAAGGTGCTGTGCGCACGTTTAATGACGATGTGCGTGATCGTGTGTGGACACGCATGAATGATTTGGCCAGTGGTATCTGTCAGGGATTTGGGGCTCAATTCAGTTTAAAACGTCATCGCAGCTATCCCGCAACATTGAACTCCGATACCGAAGCGGGGCTTTGCGCTCTTGCCGCGGCACAGGTGGTTGGCCATCACAACATCAATCATCATCCAACCCCCAGCATGGGTGCGGAAGACTTCGCCTATATGCTCCATGCAAAACCGGGGTGTTATGTGTGGATGGGTAATGGACCAGGGGAAGGCGGATGTCTTTTGCACAATCCGCGCTATGATTTTAACGATCAAGCCCTGGCCATCGGTGCCAGCTATTGGGTCAAGTTGGTGGAAAGTCTGCTGCCTGAATAGGGCAAGGCCCGAAAGTCTTGAGACCGTCAGAATATAGTTTCGATGTGTTCAACATTTGCATGTGTCACCATTTCAGATGGCACTTCGATTTCGCGTTCAACCTTTTCCCCTTTGAGGATGCGCACGGCAAGTTCTGCGCCTTCGCGTCCGCTGGTGGGATAGGTGAAGGTCGCCTTTTGCTCGCCTGAGCGAATGGCTTCGCGAGCTTCGGCAATGTAATCGATGCCGACGATCAGTTTGGACCTGGGTTCGATACCGGCGTTTTTTAACGCCATACGTGCGCCGCTGGCCATGCTATCGCTTTGGGCATAGATGGCATCGAATTGAAGCCCATCTTTGAGCGCTTTCTCGACCGCCTTGATGGCATCGGAACGCAGGTAATTGGCGGGCATGAGGGCCACCACCTGGATGTCTTCATGTTTGGCGATTTCGTTCAAAAATCCTTCGGTGCGTTTGATCGCCGTGGTGGTGCTGGGGATGCCTTGCAAGATGAGAATATTGCCCACGCCGCCCAGCTCAGACGCCATGAATTGGGCGGCGCGCATCGCGATTTTGTCATCACGCGGGGAAATGAAGGTGGTGTAGTCATCGGTCAGGATGCGCTGCGTAAGAAGAATTACCGGGATGCCTTGCTTGCGCACTTGGGCGATCACCGGTGTCATGGCGGCGATGTCACGGGGGCTGACGATCAGTATATCGATGCCGTAATCCACCATGTCTTTGATGTCTTGGATGTTCTTGGTCGTATCACCATGGGCATCGGAAAAAATGAATTTGATCGAGGCGTGTTTTTCCAGCTCGGTTTTCACCGCCATCACTTGAGCGCGGCGCCAGTCGTTCGACATGTTGTCTTGGGGAAAGCCGACCGTAAATATGTGATCGTCTGCCAATGCCTCAGCCATGGGGGACAAATGCGTTAAAATGAGCGCAAGTGCAGCCACCATGATCGACGTTGCATTGAATATGCGTTTATGCATTGAGTACTGACCCCGTTTTTGTTGCCACCTTTGAGAGCCTAGTGCAAGGTGAAACTCAATCATATTGTAAATATAGATTAGATTGAAATGAAATCATCGGCGCAACCTAGGGAATTTATGAGCGTTCGTCTTGAATGCTGACAAATTTTGGTAATTCGAAGGTAAATGTCGTGCCGTGAGATGGATCCGGTGCACAGGTGGTGTCGAAGTGGATGGAACCATCATGCAATTCGATGATGGCTTTGGTGATGGCCAAGCCCAATCCTGTGCCGCCTTTTTGGTCTTTGCGGGTCGTGGACTGATCCGCTTGCGTAAAGCGTTCAAAGACCAGGGGGCGAAAGGTTGCCGCAATGCCCGGGCCATGGTCCTTGAATGAGATGACGACGGTATTCTTCGTCTCCTTGATTTGGATAGAGACCGTGCCGCCTTGAGGTGAAAACTTGGCTGCGTTGGACAATAAATTGGCCATCACTTGCGCCATGCGTCCGGGGTCGGCAAGAATTTGTACATTGGGAACGGCATCGACAATATCGAAGGTGATGCCATAACTGGCGGCGTAAGCCTGATTGTCATCAACGCCACGGTGCAGCATGTCGGCGATGGTTATGGGCCGAAGTGCAAGGCTCATGGACCGATTGGTGACTTTTTCGATATCTAGCAGGTCGTCTATCAAAAACCCAAGTCGTTTGGCATTTTTGTTGGCGATGTTCAGCATGTTCTTTAAGGTTTCCGGAAGTTCACCGAGGGCCCCGCCGACGGCCAGTGCCAGGGTGCCCGTAATCGACGTCAACGGTGTGCGCAGTTCATGGCTGACGGTGGAAATCAGCTCACCTTTCGCCTGTTCCAATTGGTGACGTTCGGTGATGTCTTGCAGGGTTACATTGATGCGCACCACCTTGTTGTGAGATAGGTGTGCTTCGCCATGGTGGATGACATAACGCTCTTCACCGCCCGGCAGCACGATACGATGTTCCAATTGAAAGTCATGGCCACTTTCGACCGTGTCTAAAATGTGCTGCTTTAAATCCCTGACATCGTTTTCGTGCACACAATCAAGCAAGGTGTCGATGTGATGGCCCAAACTCTGATAACCGCGGTCGAGAATGTTATAGATTTCATCGGAATATTTGATTCTATCGGTTTTTATATTCCATTCCCAGTTGCCGATGCGGGCGATACGCTGCGCGGTTTTGAGGCTTTTTTGGCTTTGCGTCAGGGCCTCTTCACGGGCCTGCACGGCGGCGGACATGATCTGAAAGGAGCGGGCTAGGTCACTGAATTCATCCGTGCCGCTAAACCCTTCCATGGCTTGGTGATGACCGCGCCGCAGGTTGTCGGTGCAGTTGACCAAATTTTCCACCGGCCGGGTGATGGTGCGGTTGAGGAAATAAAGGCCCATGGGAACAATGGATAGTCCAGTGATGACAAAGACCAAGATAATCGTGCTGCGAAACGCTTGGAGGGTGCTCTGCAGGGCATTTTTAGGCTGGGTAAAGACAAAAAATATGTCGCTGCCGTGTTGGTCGAGCATGCGTACGAGGCCGAGAAAATGGCTCTCGCTCGACACCCATTTGTGCGCCGTGCTGTGGTCGGGGTTGCCATCGAGTTCCAATTCGGGAACATCTTTTTGTATGGCAAGCTTTCTGGTGGCCGTGAGGTTGGCAAATTGATCAAAGATTTGGTGGGGCAATATACGAAAATCGACCCCCGTTGAGCGGGTCATGGAGAGATCGAAGTCTTGGCCCAGAATTCGCGCCGTCGCCAACCGACCAACCACACGGATTTGTCCGTTTGTGCGTTTGCGTAGGATCGGACTGGTGGCGCTGAGAACCAATTGATTGCCCTGATCGTGAGAGATGGCAATTTGGTTGGAGCGTTCCTCACCCAGTTGGGAAAGTTGGCGCAACATAGTGGTCATGGCCGTGGCATCGTCTGGCTTGATGTCTAAGCCACTTTTTTGATCCAGGAGGATGGGGGCGGCGTTTCGATATGTGACGAAACCGGCACCTTGGCCACCGGCTTCGGGCG
>JAESUA010000151.1 GCA_016763255.1 Magnetovibrio sp.
CCTATTTTGAACGCTTCCCCGGCATTCGCACCTACATGGACGAGACCAAAGCGTTCGCTGCGCAAAATGGTTTTGTCACCACTCTGTTTGGCCGCAAATGCCATGTGAACGGCATCAATGATAAAAACGGCATGCGCCGGGGTTTTGCCGAACGCGCCGCGATCAACGCACCGATCCAAGGCGGGGCGGCCGATATCATCAAGCGGGCCATGGTGCGTTTGCCCGACGCCCTGGATGGGGCAGGCCTCAGCGCACGCATGCTTTTGCAAGTTCATGATGAATTGATTTTTGAGGTGGTGGAAAGTGAACTTGAGGCCACCCAAGTGGTAGTCAAAGAGATCATGGAAGGGGCAGCAAACCTGGATGTTCCGTTGGTGGTGGATACCGGCATCGGCGACAATTGGGATGAAGCGCATTGATAAACCAACCTAAAACGTATGAGCTATGGGCATGAAGACATAAAGGACTAGTATGGTAAGAGGGGACTTCGAGTTGGGGGACTTGTAATATTATGCCCGTTGACGTTCGTAAATTGATTTTTAGTAAGCAGGAATTGCGTCTGGCGCTTCAAAAGTTCGCCAAGGAGCAGAACCTTAACGTTCCCGAATCCCATGTCGAAGACATTCAAATCGTCGATAATGGGCAGTCTCGCGTGGTCTCGGATAATGCCCCGGAAGGCTTGAAGGTGATCCTGCATTACACCTCCAGCGATCCCCAAAATCCAATTCGGGTTCATTTGAATGAAAACCAAATTCTTGAGGCGCTGGTCAACATGTGCCGGGGGCTGAAAATCCCATTGCCGCGCCGTGGCCAGAAATTTTTGGCCAAACATAAAGATGCCCTGGCGTTGACCATCGGCATGAACGAACAAGATATCCGCAGCTCCACACAAGTCGGCTGATCGACTTTTATTCACAATTCTGCGCCTTCGGCGTCTTCATCTTATGCGGGCCATTTTGCCTGTCAAAGAGATGGGGAAACGTTGGCTATGGTGAAAATTTTGACCGACCAGTATGAGGTCTATGTTTCTCAGTTCCAAGCTACGTCGACCTCCATCATGGACGTGGCATCCGCACAATTTCGCGATACCAGCATTTTGGCTTCTTCGCTGTCTTCTTTGAAGAGTGTCTTCGAAGAAGCTGATTTGGCACTGGACAAATATGGCACGCAAAACACCACACTGACGACCAGTGAGGAGATGCAGCTCAATGCTTTGGGCTCAAAACTTAAAGCTCGAATCGAAGCCGTTGTGGTGCTGTTCCCCAACCTTGAAGCGGCGGATCTTAAATACATTCAAAGCCGCCAGGTAGCGAGCCTGGATCAGCCAGCGCTTAAGGGTGTGGCTGGGAAAATGAAAGCCGTTGATGAAACCTTTGCCGCACATTTGAAATCCATGATCCCACCAGATCCCGGTGATGAACCGCAGATACCTGGTGAAGGCGACATCGATACGGACACTGATGGGGACAACATCGAAAACGTGCCCGAAGCCGATGAGATCGTTTTGATCGACGGTTAAACCCAGCCAAAACGAACAGAAGGATCCATTGATATGGCTCGCGTCCCAAGAACTTCCAACGCTTCCTATACCATCTTTCAACAACACGCTTGGGCTCAATTGAGCAACGTCGCCAATGCGGGTCTGAATACCGGCCAGCGATCCACGTTGCTGTATCGCGATTGCTACACACCATCGCTGGATGTGGTACCAGCCAAAATTCCGTTGGTAAATCGTGCGTTGGTGGTGGCGATGCAAAGCTTGCTTTTAAATGCGGGGCTCACCAATGCCGCTAATCTTCGCCGGGTTAAAATCCAGGGTGGAAATGATCTGACCAATGTTAACCGTTTAGAATATCAAGCGTGGGTGACGTATTTAAACCATTGGGCCGTCACGCGCTTTTTGTGTCGAAAATTGTTGCATGTGCCCGCTGCCCTATCGCTGGAGGCGGATCGCGGACGGCGAGCATACTTGCACATCTACGCGGCTGGGGGGCGTGCTGAAAACAATAACTGGCGAGTTGCGTTTAATATTCATCCTTCTGATATTCCCGCCGCCGTCGCTGCGGTGTGCCCGATTTTGGATGCCCATGCCGACATCGGCCACTTCAAGGTGTCTGCCCCCGGCACGGCCAGCAAACCGGATTCCTTGATTGTCTACATGCGTCGACAGGCGGCGACCTATGCGGGGATCCGCTTGGCGCTTGAAAACGCGTTGCAACCTCTCAACATCCAAGAAACGTTTGCCCCCATGTGGAATGAGTTTGGTCTGGGCATGGCCGAAGCCGCAGAGCCGCCGCGTGTGGCATGGCCCAATCCTGGCGCTGGACGTAGCAGTGTGAGCTTCGGGCGGTTTCGCTGTTTGACCACGGCGGTGGCCTTTGAAACCGCCATCGCCCAGGATGCTGCGGGGGTCGAGGCCAATGTCACCCAGGTCCAGTTTAATACCCGAATGGATCTGGCCTTTCCCATTTATGGCATGGCGCTGGCAAATCCGCATGATCAAGGTCAGCTTGCCTATGTCGCGGGCAATGCCGAAAATGACGCGTTTATGAGGGCCTTTGCGTTGTATAAAAATAGCCCGGCAAACACCTACACCGCCAGGCATGCGGTGTTCGACAACCGCCCGACTTATCCTTAAAGGGGACTAAGCTCTAGGCTCAGGACTCATTAACTGAGATAGAAGATCACGATAGCAGCAATACATATTGCGGAACAGAATGTGTGGGCACAGCGGTCGTAGCACATTGCGATGCGTCGCCAGTCTTTGATTTTTCCAAACATATTCTCTTTTTTGTGACGTTGTTTGTAGAGGACCTTGTCGTAATCGATTTGTATTTTGCGGTTTTTCTTGGGCGCAATACATGGCTCAATGCCTTTGTTCCGCAGGACTCCCCTGAACCAGTCAGCATCATATCCGCGATCCGCCAACAAATGTTTGGCGGGCGGCAGGGCATCAAGCATAAGCGCTGCCCCCTTGTAATCACTCATCTGACCTTCGGACGACAACATGATGAGTGGGCCGCCGTCCCCATCACAAACAAAATTATAAATTAATGGGTCCTGAGCCTAGATCAAACCTCTTTTGGCCAGGTTACGCATCAGATGGCTCACGCCAAAACACCATTCTTGACAGGTTGTTGAAAGCTGCACTTCATTGGTCAGCCGCCCCAGACCCGGAGCCGAGATGGTCACCACATCACCCAATTTATGGGTAAAACCTTCACCCGGGATATCGCGGTCCTGTGTGGGGGCAAACAGGGTTCCTAAAAACAGCACGATTCCGTCGGGGTATTGATGATGACGGCCGAGCGTTTGTGACACCAGGTCTTCAGGGTCTCGACTGATTTCCTTCATCGAGGAATGGCCCGTCAGCTCAAACCCGTCCAGGCCGCTCACCGTCAGCGTCAATTCCGCCGCTCGCACATCGTCCAGATCGAACCCCTCATCGAACAACCGAATCATCGGGCCGATCGAACACGATGCATTGTTATCCTTGGCCTTTGACAGCAACAACGCCGAGCGCCCTTCGATATCACGCAGATTCACATCATTGCCCAATGCGGCCCCTACAATCCGTCCTTTGGAGGACACCGTCAGCACAATTTCGGGTTCAGGGTTGTTCCACGTCGAAATCGGGTGCAAGCCGACCTTGGCGCCGTATCCCACCGATGAAAGGATTTGCGCTTTGGAAAACACCTCGGCGTCAGGACCGATGCCAACTTCAAGATATTGCGACCACATGCCCTCGGCGATCAGCGCAGCTTTGACGCTTTGCGCCTCAGGCGATCCGGCTTTGATGTTGGCTAAGCTGGTGCCGATGACCTCGGTGACACGGTCGCGAATGGCCTTTGCTTTTTGTGGATCACCTGCAGCTTGTTCTTCGATCACACGCTCCAGCATCGAAGCGGCAAAAGTCACACCGCACGCCTTTACCGATTGCAAATCACACGGTGCTAACAGGTGAATCCGGTCTTGATCGTCCACCGGTGCCGTCGCGATGTCGGCCAACGCCCCAAGCACTGGCCCGGTGGCGTTGCGGACATATTCGGCCGGGTTCTCCATTTCACAAATATCACGGACCAACGGGGCTGTTTTGTTTGTTATATCAATGAGCTGATCATCACGCAGGGTAACAACCGAAGGACCTTCAACTTCAGGATTCCAAACTCGGCCCAGAAACAGGCCGTTTTGTTCAGCATCAGTAAAGAGCGTCGTCATTGATCGGTGATCCTTTTGAATATGTCCAAATGCAGGTTTGCATTGTCCTGGGGTTGGGGACATGCCGGTTTTTGTGTTTGGCTAGCTTAACCATCACGAAACAGATTGTCTAACAATCAGATCGCATGATATATTTGCACTCCTATGCAAATCTTTAGGGGCATGCTTTGAAAACAATCCATGAAATGACTGAATCACTGCACTTTGTGAGACACCATGCATCCCCCCTAAATCGACGTAGCCCTCAACTTGGGCGGCGCTGCCAGTACAAAAAGTTAAAGGAACTCTAAAATGCTAAACGGCAAACATCTAATCGCCGGCCAGTGGGTCAGTGGCGACGAAACCTTCCAATCCAAACCGGCGCACGGACCATCTCATGCTTTTGCCGTTGGCACCCCTGAACTGGTCAACGATGCCTGCCTGGCCGCTGAAGAAGCCTTTTGGAGCTATGGCTATTCTTCCCGTCAGAACCGCGCCAAATTTCTCAATACCATTGCCGACAAGATCGAAGAACGGGGCGCAGATTTGACGGAAATCGGGACCCAGGAAACCGGCCTGCCCGAAGCCCGCCTGAACGGCGAACGGGGCCGCACCACAGGCCAACTGCGCCTGTTTGCTGAGCATATTTTGAGCGGTGATTATCTGGACCGTCGCTTTGACGAAGCCCTGCCTGATCGTGCCCCCCTTCCACGTCCTGACCTGAGAATGATGCAGCGCCCGATCGGGCCAATTGCGGTATTCGGCTCTTCGAATTTTCCGCTCGCTTTTTCGACCGCTGGCGGTGACACCGCTGCGGCGCTGGCAGCGGGTTGCCCGGTTGTCGTCAAGGGCCACAGCGCCCATCCAGGCACCGGCGAAATCGTTGCCCAGGCCATTCATGAAGCAATCAAAGACTGTGATCTGCATCCCGGAGTGTTTTCATTCGTTCAGGGCGGCACGCGTGAAGTCGGGCAGACGCTTGTCAAGCATCCGCTGATCAAGGCTGTTGGCTTTACCGGCTCGCTCGGCGGCGGTCGGGCGTTGTTCGACCTTTGCGCAGCGCGCCCCGAACCTATCCCGTTCTTTGGCGAACTTGGTTCTGTGAATCCGATGTTCCTTCTGCCCCACGCGCTGTCCCATCGCGGAGACGAAATCGCAACGGGATGGGCGGGATCCTTGACCATGGGCGCGGGCCAGTTTTGCACCAAACCCGGTGTATGCGTGGTTATTGAAGGCGCAGACGCAAGTGCCTTTGCCAAGGCCGTAACGAAGGCCTTGGCCCCGTTCGAGGCGCAGACAATGCTAACCGACGGCATCGCCAAATCATACCGAGACGGGCGCGACCGAATTGCCGGAGCGAAAGGCATTCGCGATCTGCTGACAACCAGCTGTGATCAGCGCACCGCAACGCCTTATTTATTCCAGGCCACAGCCAAAGAATGGCTCGACAATCAGGCACTTGGCGAGGAAGTTTTTGGTCCGCTTGGTCTGATTATCGTCGCTGACAACTTTGAGGAAATGATGAAGGTCGCACGCACCCTTGAGGGCCAACTAACCTGCACCCTGCATCTGGACGCCGAAGACAGCACCGAGGGCCGCGCGCTGTTGCCAATCCTTGAACGCAAGGCCGGCCGTCTGCTGGCCAACGGCTTCCCCACCGGGGTCGAGGTCAGCAGTACCATGGTGCACGGCGGCCCCTATCCGGCATCGACTAACTTTGGTGCCACCTCGGTCGGCACCTTATCGATCCGTCGCTTCGTACGACCGGTCTGTTACCAGAATATACCGACTGATATTCTGCCCGAAGATATTGCTTAAAAACGCTTAGACTAGGTTTGCCATGCCATAGCTGCGGACCAATCAAATGCCGCAGCTTGGCATGGCGGCCTAACAGTGTTCAGAGTTTTAAAAGAGAGATATTCCATGTACCGTCCAAATCGTCTCAAAGCCATGCTCCTCAATGGGGAGAGGGCCGTTGGCTGCTGGCTCGATTTAGCTAGCCCGGCAGTAACAGAATTGCTGGCCCTCGTGGGGTATGACACTTTACTGATCGACATGGAACACGGCCCCGCCGATATCCTATCCGTAACTCATCAACTGCAAGCCATGTCGGCTGCGCCCGGCACATCCATAGTACGCGCGCCGAGCAACGATGAAGTGATCATCAAGCGTATCCTCGACACGGGTGCGGAAGCCGTGATGATCCCCAGCGTTAACACCGCTCAAGAGGCAAAAGAGGCTGTCGCGGCCTGTCATTACCCTCCCAAAGGCGTGCGCGGTGCGGCCTACAGCCTGACGCGGGCGTCCAATTATGGTCTGGAAGCCGCACACTATGCCGAAACCATCGCTTCTGAACTGCTGGTGATCTGCCAGATTGAAAGCCTGCAAGCGGTTGAAAATATTGA
>JAESUA010000016.1 GCA_016763255.1 Magnetovibrio sp.
ACGGCTTGTTTTTCATCGAGCATGCCTTTGTAGGCGGCTTGGTTGGTTGCGAACAATGCGCGCTGGGCCGCATTGTGATTTGGATTATCGGAAAATTGAACGCGCGCCTCGCCATCAAGTTCGGCATTCATGCGTTCTTGAGTGGCCAGCAGAATTGAATATTTATTGCGGTTTAAGGCAGCATCAATTTTTTCCAGGGTCTGATCAACCTTGGCCAATACATCCCCCGCCTTTACGACTTGACCATTCTTAAATACCGCTTCGACCAAACGACCCGAGGTGGGGGCATGAACGCCAATGGAATCGTGTGAGGCGACGGATTTTCCACGGGTCAAAACCACCACGTCAACGGTTGCATAATATGTCCAGGCAACGGTGAAGATGATAAAGGCGCTGATCAGATACCCTGTGAGCTGAACCATGAATGGCGGGCGTTCTTGTTCAATGCGAATATAGTCCGGCTCAAACGCCTGAATGGTTTTATCCTTGGACATCCATTCGCGAAAAGAAAAACGCTTTGAGCGTTCTTTATCCAATATATCGGTGTAGTGGCCGATGATCGTGGCTTGGTTACTGGTGAGGATATGGGCCTGTTGGTCAAACATTTTGGCGGCAAAGTCTGGATTTGAGCGCACATGCTCCAGCAGTGTATCGCGATCGATCAGTTGTACGCTTAATGGCCCCCGGGCAATGACCGAAGTTGTCGCCGGGCGTTTGGTGAGGGCGCTGATTTCCCCAAAACTTTCACCCTGCGACAGGGTGGCAAGCTGCACATAACCGGTAGGCGATGCTTTGACGACGTCGGCGCGGCCATCCAAAATTTTATAGGAGAGAAAGCCTTCTGCGCCTTCTTTGATGATGGTTTTGCCATCTGCAAATGTTTTTACGGCAGTCTTGTCGAGACCAGGAATGTTCATTCTTTAGGCGCTCCGGTCTAACAAAAATGGGTTTTGTTTGAACCACAAGTCGGCATACAGTTTACACGATGTAAGAAGGTTTTCATGGTTGTCGAATGCAATGATTTTACCTTGATCCAAAACCATAATGCGGTCCATTCCGGTCAACATATACAGGCGGTGGGAGACATTGATGACCGTGCGACCCTTGGCCAAGTCCTTGAAATTGGTGCGAATGCGGTCTTCACTTTCGGGGTCCAGGGCGCTGGTGGCCTCATCCAAGATCAAAATGCGGGGGTTGGCCAACAAGGCCCGTGCCAAGGCAATGCGTTGGCGCTGACCGCCGGACAAGTTTGCGGCATTTTCTTCTAATTCAGTTTCATAACCTTGCTGCATGGTTTCGATAAATTCATGCGCACCGGCCAATTTTGCGGCATCTATGACATCTTCTAGGGATGCATCCGGTTGTGTTTTGGCGATGTTGTCAAAGATGGTGCCTTTGAAGATGAAGCTTTGCTGTGGCACGGAGCCCAGTAAACTGCGGTAATACGGCAGGTCAAATTCGCGAATGTCGTAGCCATCGACGCGGATGATGCCTTTGGAGGCATAATGAAAAGCCTGGATCAGCTTGGTCAGGGTGCTTTTGCCCGAACCACTGCGCCCGACAACGCCGATGGTTTCGCCCGCATCAATGCTAAAACTGACGCCATCCAGCACCTGGGGGCCATCGGCGCTATAGCGAAAGCTGATGTTTTCGAACTCAATCCAGCCATCGACAGGCGGGGTGATGCCTTTTTCCCGGGTGCTTTCCGATTTGCGGTTGAGCACACCACCGAGCATTTTAATGTTGAGGGCGGTTTCTTGGAATTTACTGGTGAGGCTGACCAGTTGCACCAACGGCCCGGTGATACGCGCCGAAAGCATGTTGAAGGCGATCAACACACCAACCGAGATTTCTTTGTCCAAGACCAATTGTGCGCCGACCCAAATCAAGGTGACCATCATGACCTTTTGCAAGAATGAACTGATTTCGGATGTCATGGTACGGTATTTTGAAACGGTAAATTGCATCCGCACGGTTTCGGCGCAGCGATCCAACCAGTCGCGTTCTTGACGGGGTTCCACGGCAATGGCCTTAACCGTTTCGATGCCGGAGATGGTTTCGTAGAGCATCGATTGCTTGTCGGCTTCGGCCTTGTAAAGATTGCCCAGGCGCTTCTTATAAGCCTTGGCGCTGATCACAACGTTGAGACAGATCAGGGCCGTAAAGCCCAGTACGACCATGGTCAGGGTGGGTGAATAGACAAACAAAATGGGCACAAAAACGAACAGCGCGGTGCATTCCAACAGTGTCAGCAACAAATCACCGGTAAAAAACTCCCGGATCGACGCGGTCTGCGAAAGGTGCTTGTTCAGCGCCCCCACCGATGTTGTTTGAAAAAAGGACAGGGGCAGCGACAAAAGCTTTTTAAAAGAATGCTGGGCCAGGCGAATGTCGATTTTTCCGGTGGCATACAACAACAAAGTGGAGCGGATGTAGCCGAGTATCGAGTTAAAGATGAGCGCGATGATGATGCCGGCAAACAAGACGTGCAGGGTTTCGTAGGCCTGTGTGGAAATGACCTTGTCCAACACGATGGAGAAAAATAACGGGGTCAGAAAGGTCAAGCCATGCAAAATGAGCGAGATGACCACCACATGCAGGAAAAATCCTTTTTGTTTGGAGATTTCCGCAAAGAACCAGATCGCACCAAATTCGATGGAACCCGTATGGTCGTCGGCTCGGCTCGGTTTTTGAAACAAGATGGCTTCACCATCCCAAGCTTGTTCCAGTTCTTGTTGTGTCAGGTACTGCAATTCTGATTGGCTGTTCACCGGATCTAGGATGACGGCGTTCAGGTCTTCTGTTTTGACGTTGGGTTTGAATCCGACCAACACCACACATTCGCCACTGCTTAGACGCAAGATGGTGGGGAAAATTCCCCGTCCAGCGGCAAGCTTTTTCCAGCTAAATCGTTTGGCGCGCGCTTTGAGGCTGGCCGATCGCGCCAGTTCGATGATCATGTTGTTGGTGACGGAACGATCATCAATGTTGAACTGTTTTTTCAGCTGATCAAGGTTGACGTTGTGGCCATGTTGTCTGGCGACAAGCGAGTAGCATAGAAGTGCCGAGTTCACAGCTTAGGCCTCATATTTTTTTTCTAAATCGCAGCGCGCATGACGTCCCCTCTCATCAACTACCCATGTGAAGTGTGATTTAGGGCTAGATGTACTGAGTCAATTGAACATTGGATGACATACAAAGAGGTTGAGTCAACTCAGCCACATGTAGGGCGTGCATTTGAGAAAGAATCCGGTATTATATCTGGTTTGGTTGTGTCAGGTGGCGATTTCGGTGGATGATTGCCCCACCCAATTGTTGGCCATTTACGCCTGTTTGCGGTGTTAAGTCAGTTTACTCTCGTGCTACCAGTGATTAAGTTGGGCGCGGTTGTGAATGTTATTGGGCCACGCAATGTATAGGCGATTAGTACGACTATTGGTTTGTTTGATGCTTTTGGCA
>JAESUA010000152.1 GCA_016763255.1 Magnetovibrio sp.
TGGACATCATCATCGAAGATGCCGAGGCCTTGGACTGTCGTGACGAATTGGCCCATGTGACCACCATCTTGGACACCGGCACCAGTGCGCATCACCAATGCGCGGTATTCGAAACCGCCAAGGGCATCGGCGTATCGGATGAAGACGCCTACAAGGCCGTGGTCGACTGGTTAATCGCCACCACGGTCGAAGACCTCTAGGCCTAACAGCCGTCCTCCACAAAGCGACCAAACCCACTGCGCTGACGCCACTGGCAGCGTATCTCGTCTAAGTCTTCGAGCATCATCGCATTGGCATTGAGGGTGCGTGCAAAACAGCCCTTACAGTAATGATCATTGGCACACCCCGCACAGGTTTGTGGCCCCGGTGCCTTTAGCGTGCGAAAAAACTTCCATCAAAGCATTGCAAGAACGACACATAATCTTGCGTCATCACATTGCCTAAGCTCATCGCCTTGGATTCGACCATCACACAGGGGCGCACCTCTCCATCAGGGCCCAACACCAATGAACGCCATCCCGCGCCACAGTTGCCTTCATCTTGCGCGCGTTGCAAGAAATCTTCATCGGCCAAGCACAAAAATTCTGTACCATGGTCGGCTTCGATCTCTTTGGCTATGTCCATCAATTGGGCCATTTGATCGTAGGAGATGATGTCGGCATCTCGGCCCCGGCCCATATCGGTAACTGGCGAAAAGGAAAACCAGTTGGCCCCCATGTCATGGGCCAAGTCCGCCGTCTCACGAATGGTATCAAAATTGCCGCCATATAGATTCATGGCGACGCGAAAACGCACACCATGTTGTGCCAATGCCCGACAAGCGCGCTGGAGCGCTCAAACGACCCGTCGCGTCCACGCAACGTATCGCGGCCGGCGCCATGCGATTCATCCCAATCGACCTGCACGATGATGTTGTCATACTCGGCCATTTGCCGGGCCCAGGCATCGGTGATGAACCAGCCGTTTGTGATCACCGCCACGGAATTAAAACGCGGGGCACAGTGGTGAAATATTTCCATAAAATTACCTCGCATGGTGGGTTCACCACCGGTCAATTCTATGGTCGACACCCCGTGCGCGCACATCTCATCGATGATCGCCAACAGCTTGGGCGTGGGAATTTGAGTTTGGCATTGCGGCGTGCTGTTGCGATAACAATGCGCACAACGCAAATTGCACTGATCGGTCAATTCGATCATGAAATGCGACGGGCACTCATAATCACGCGATCCACGAATGAACTTCGATCCATCAATGGGCGTGGAATGTAGGTCGAGCAAGCCTTCGTCGACCATTTCGGCAAAATAATCTCGGCACGCATGGCCCATATCAAAGCCTTCACCCTCGTATCGTGCAGCCATCGCTTGCAGCAGGCTGGCCACTGTGGTTTGCCCGTCGCACCGGCTTAACAAATCGGTGGCGACATCATTAAGCATGTGGGTATCACCCTTATGCACGTTCGCCATCACACTGACATCACGCAGATACCCTTCATGCGGCGTGAGGTGCAGCACATAAGGTATGGCAATGACCGGATAAACATTTTCGATGTGCATCTTTGGACTCCTCAAAAACACCAGGGCCGGATACCTGCGTTTCGCCCCCTATTTGCTTTTATGGCTGGTCGTTTTCACAACATGACCACGCCGGTGACCACCGCAATTTCGATATCCGGTGTCGGTGTGGCGGTGCTCGCTGCACAGACGATGCACTGACCACAATCGTACTTGGACAATTTTTTCATGGGCCCATTTGTTTTGCGAAACACCTTGGTGGCATCTTGAATTTTACCGAGTTTTCCCTTTCGCATGACAATGTTGAGCTTCTTGATCTCCTTCAACACATCCTCATCAATACCGATCTTAACCACTGGACATCTCCCCGGTCTGTGGGTTTTGGTGACAACGCTCGGGTTACAATGCCCTTAGTATGTGAGGTGCTTTTACATTACACAACTTATAAGTTACGAAGCAATAACCTATACACCCTTATATTTAGGAAAGTTTTCCACATAGACGTCGGATTTCAGCCCGGTTATGGTCACACAACTGAATTTGACTTTTAAAAGGATCCCCACATGAGCGACGTTGGTGGCATCGCAGGCGATCGCCTGCGCTCTTTCATAGAACGCATAGAACGCTTGGAAGAAGAAAAGGCCGCATTGGCCGCAGATATTCGGGAAGTCTATTCCGAAGCCAAGGGCACCGGTTTTGACGTAAAAATTCTCCGCCAGATCGTACGCCTGCGCAAATTGGACGTATCCGATCGCCAGGAACAAGAAGAAATGCTCGACGTCTACAAACGCGCCTTGGGCATGTAGTTTGGCTATCCTCCCGGCCTTTGGGCGGGAGGATAGCCACATCCACTTCACCGAATATGGCCGTCGTCCTATCCCGGTGCGGCGCGTTTTATGGTGCCTAAATTTACGAAAGTATATTTACGCTTCTGGAAATTGTTGGGAAGAGGGTGAGGATAGGACAAGACATGCACAGTCTTGTTAGGAACCACGGAGCCATTTCATTTTTGCCAATACAAAACCGGCGCGGGGCTTAAGCCACCGCGCCGGTTTTGTATTTGATACTCATGAATGTATATCAGCCCAGCAAGTTACCCGCGGGCGATCGCCAATTCGCGCATCACGCTGGCTTCTGTTTGGGCTTTTTCGATGCACATGTGCATGACGTCACCTTGGCTGACCACACCGTGCAGCTTGCCGTCTTTTATCACCGGAATGTGGCGAAAGCGCCCCCTGTGCATTTTTTCTTGAACCTCTTGAACGGGGTCATCCATGGAGCAGGTGACGACCTTAGACGACATCAATTCTTGCACCAGACTGTCCAGGCAGGCTGCGCCGATTTTGTGCAGGCCTCTGACAATATCACGTTCGGACAGGATACCGACCAGTTCTTCATCGCCGTTTTTCACCGGCAATGCGCCAATTTTGTGCAGGGCCAAGATGGCCGTTGCCGTTTGCACGGTGTCTTCGGGCCGCAGTGAAATGACTTCGTTACCTTTGCGCTGAAGAATTGTCTCTACTTTCATAGCTGGTACCTCTTGCTTGTTTATCACTCTTTCCTAGCTTTCATCATAAGGCTTTGTTTCAGAATAGCCATATATATTGAAAGGATAATATACTGCACAGCACCATTACGGAACAATCACAAAAAAGCGCCAGATGGCGCTCTTTTTTACTCAATATCATAATATTTTTTATTGACGTTACTTGCACTTAGTACGTGTGCGCTCGCGCCTTAACCGATGGCCCCGCTCATGTGAGCGACGGCGGTGGAAATACGCCGGGTGAGGTCATAGAGCTGTTCCAACGGTTCAAACAGTTCACGATGTTCCTTTTCGTAACCATGTTCGGCATCGGTGCGGTAGTTGGATTCTTCACCAAAAGCTTTGGCATCCGTGGGTGCACCCGACACCGGGAAGGCACGGCGCAAGACCTTCAACGCATGTTCCACATCAAGGTTGAGCAACTCGTTCACCAAATCGTCGGACGAGGTGTCATGACGGTCTGAATATTTTGGCAATCGAGCCACCATCAAGAACATTTCCTGAATCAGCGCGATGCGCACCGCATGCAACAGCAATAAATCGGGATAACAATCATCGACCAAGTCCGGCAACATGTCATCCGCGCCCACCGCTTTCAGCCCCTGGTCGAGATACAGGGTGTCGTTCAAGAAGATGCGATAGATACGGTTGGCCTTTTCGTGACGATTGGAGTGGCGCAACATATCGGCCAGGGTTTGCATCTGTTCGGCGCGCTGGGGATTTTTCTCGATCCCCGCCCGGCGCAACCAAATCGCCGGATCAAACAAAGACACATAACCATGCAAGGCGTCAAGGTTCGACAGATGCCGCGCATAGGCCACCATGGCGGTGAAGCGGCGGCAGCGATCCGAATTTTGGAACACCTCGGCAAAACGGTCGAGGTCCTTGGACATGGCTTTGCCGTGACCGCTGATGGTGTTGGAAAAATAACCCAACTGCTGCAAAATCGCATTGTGTGGAATGGCCCGCACCTGGGAGGGATGTTCCATATCCACCTGGGCACCGCCTTCGTGCTGACGCTTCACCTTGCGCGAACCGGTGGGGTATAAAAGGTTGGTGCCGAACAAATTTAGGGTCGCGGCGTAATTGGGGTTTTCCATCAAGCGCTCGTTGAAGCCCTTCACCGTCATGAAATAATCCAGCGAATAATCGGTGTCTTCATAGAATTCATCGGCCGTTTTTGTGCCGTGGGTGCCGGTGAGGGCATGTTCGACCAAGCGGCACACGGTGGCAAAGGCCAAATCCGGGTGGGAAAAATAAACATAACCATCGCCGCCCTGAAAACTGACTTCCTGCTTCACATGGATGCCCGCCTCTTTAAATTTGGCACGCGCGTGCGGCGGATAGGTGTAATCTAAACGATCTGCAAAACTCAACGGATGGGCACCGCGGCCGATGGATTCACCGTGGGTGTCAAAAATCAACAAATCGACATCTTTGACGCCACTTTTTTTGATCCGCTTGGCCAACTTGATGCGAATGCGTTCAATCGCCAAGGAGGCAGGAACCTGGCCGATGTAGCGCCCAGCGTCGGAAAAACCGGTCTGTATGCAGATCCGACCTCGGCCTTCGACGTACTCCACATAAGTCGGGTTTTTCAAAAGCTCGGTGATGATTTCGTGGCCTTGATCCAGCGCCACACCGGTTTCAAACAACGGCGAGATGTCGATCTTGTCGGCAACCCCAAACAGCTTGGCGAAATACAGCGCGCTCAGCACCGTGAACGGGGTATTGCATTCGGCGATCAAGAAGCGCACCGGCTCATCCGTATCGACGTATTTGAGGAATTTGGCGACCAGCATAAACATCCGTCTGGCGGTCGCGCGCTCGTTCATGATGGTGCCGAAGTTGACCGACACCGGTTCAACGTTTTCCAACAGGTTGGCGATTTCCACCAAATATCGCCGCCGGTTGGCGGGGTCTTCGGGCGAGGTGGTGATGTCCATGTCGTGGCGCACGGCATTGGTCAGTTGGGTCGCGTTGATGCGCATGTGGGTATGCGCAAAGGCCAGCCCAAAGTTGGCCATCTCGGCACGCAGCACCGCCAAATCGGCGACCGTGCCCGCCTCGGCAGTGATGGCGGCATCAATAGCCACACTCAACAGATCGATCACCTGGGCGATACTCACCAAGCGCGTCTGCTGACTTTCAGCCAATGCGCGACTGAACTCCCCCACTTCATCGGCATTTTCAGGATCAAGTTTCAGGCGTTCGATGTCACCATCAAGGGTATCGAGGGCATTCGCCAAGAGGCTTTGTGCATCGCTCACCCCGCCGATGGCCTTTAGGCTGGCAAGATAATCTTCCAGCGCCAGACGCTCCACCTCCATACGCATGGACAAGGTATCTGACCAGCGAATGTCGGCACGTCCATCGAGGTCGTAGCCAACCCAGGTCGCCACCGTCAAAAGACGCGGCGTCAAAGTTTGCCACTGATCCGGATAGAGGTTTTGGGCGACCTTGAACACCACCGCATAGACCCGGCGCAACGCTTTATGAATGTTGCCGATGGCCATCAGGGCAAATTTTTGCTCATCCTCCAACCGCATCTGTTCGGGGGTGCCGTGAGGGCTTTGGGCGATGATTTTGACCAGCGCCGCCAAATCTTTGTCGCTCAACGGCTGACCGGAATCGTCGCGATCCACGGCCAAGGTGGCCTGGGCGCGGGTCAGTTCTTGCGACACCGTGAAGGTCGGATGGGCGGTGATGACGATGCCGAAGACTTCACGCTCGACCCGCTGTTTGAAGGTTTCAAACGCCACCGTCTGGCCGTCGTCTTTGGCCAGCTGCTCAAACAGGGTGCGCAAATGATCTTCGTTACGCCCAACATCCAGTTCTCCGACGTATGAACGCAGCCGTTGAGAGCGATATTTGAACGCATTGATGGTCAACAAGCGCGCCAGATCGGATAGGTCACCGACCGAAACGTCGCCTTGTTGAGCCAAACACGAAACGTGCAGCGCCATACGCCGGGTCGGCGATTGCAGGTGATTGTCGCGGGCCTCACGCTGGAACTGGGCCAGTTTATCGGCCAACTCATCGCGCAGGGCGCAGGCTTTGGGTAAAATTTCTTTTTCCGCACCTTGAAAGGCGTCAGATGTCGCAGCAACGGGGGCAAGCTGAACCATGGTGTCCTCTTCTTTTATTGCTTTTGCAGGCCGAAGGTTCGGCTATGAAGGGGAGGTCGCAAATCGACAACACGGTTTGTAGTCTACTCAGACCGTTTTGTAAATTTATGACGACAGTCGCCTATGGATCAACGCGCGAAATGGGCCACCAATTCAACGTGTGGGCTGTAGATAAACTGATCGATCGGCTGCACCGACAACAGTTCAAACCCGCCATCGACCAAAATCCGTGCATCACGGGCAAAGGTCGCCGGGTTGCACGACACCCCCACCACCCGGGCGACATCGGCTTTGGCCAGATACTCGACCTGCTCGGCGGCTCCGGTGCGCGGCGGATCAAACACCACCACATCAAATATCGACAATTCTTTGACGTCCAAGGGCTGACGATGCAGATCACGCACATGGGCTTTCACTCGCCCGCCCAAATCGGCCCGTCCGGCGGCACGTTCCAAGGCCCGCACCGGGGCCTGGATCGAATCATAGGCATCGACGATGGCGCGCTGGGACAGTGGGATGGTGAAGCTGCCCAAGCCACAATATAAGTCCGCAACCCGGCGATAATCATCACCAAGGCCGTCCAGAATCGTGTCACGAATGGCGTGTTCACCTTGCACGCTGGCTTGTAA
>JAESUA010000017.1 GCA_016763255.1 Magnetovibrio sp.
AGACAGGGTGTTTATACCCCGTCGGCTCTATGATCAAGCCCCTCATCTACAACGTTTGCGTTAAGAAATTCAATTTTGAATGAAATGGTGCAGTAGGTCTTCTTGAGTCTTAGAGGTTTACAACCTCATACAAGAACCTCCCCTCAGGATTGTTCATGCCAGATGCTGATGCCCCCCTACTCAAGGTCGAGAACATTCACAAATGTTTTGGCAGCCAGGATGTGCTCAATGGCATCTGCGTGGATGCCAGCCGTGGCGATGTGATCACAATTTTGCGCGCCCGCATCGGCAAAAAGGGCATGATGGTCGATATTTCCATGGACGGTCTGAAGGGCAAAACCATCGGTGCTCAGCGCGCCACCATATCCAGCGACTCGTTGGAAAGCGATGCAGCTAAAAGCTTTGAATTCAAAGGTGATCGTGTGTTTGAAAATGACTTGATCGGCATTGCCGTACGCAAGGGTCAAGACGAACTGCGGATGAATTTGAACAAGGCGATTAAAGACATTGTTGCCAATGGCACCTACAAATCGATTAGCCGTAAATATTATGGCGATGCTGATATTTACTGACTAAAAACGTCCGGCAGGGTCCATCGGCCCAACCGTTTTTTTATTCTATCTGAGACACATATGACCGATCTTCACGGGCTTTGGCGCACAACTCCTTGCAGGCACCGATGGTAATCGTCGGCTGACCATGCGGTGTCGCTAGAGTTTGTCGATGGCTCCGCCGGCTTCGACCCAGCCCTGAAACCCACCCAGGTTTCTCACATCTTGATAGCCAAGATCCAATAGCGCCTTGCCACACAGGGCCGAGCGCCCGCCCGACGCACAATACAAGACGATGGTCTTGTCCTTGGAAAAGGCCATGTGGTGAGACTTAAGGGTCTCATCGGCGCGAAACTCCAACATCCCCCTAGAGATGTTGAGTGCACCTTGAACCTTGCCCGTACCGATCAATTCTGGTGCATCACGCACATCCACAACAAGGACATCGTCTTGTCCCATGATGCTCGTCAGTTCTTGCGGGCTAATGGAGGGAACCATCGCGTTTGCTTCGGCCATAAGTTCCAGGATCGTCTTGCTCATGTGGACACCTCAAGATGTGTCGTCCGCCCACCTGCATATAATCATTCTAATGTGTGATTGTTTGAACATATTTACAATTTTGCAGATGTTTCAGGCCCCACGCCGTCACAAACAACACATGATACGGAGCAATCATTGCGCCGCCGGGGCCACCCTCAATTTGAATTTCCATCGATGGGGAATTCAACCCAGAACGTCGTACCAACCCCCACCTCTGATCGAACGTCAATTTTACCTTGCATTTGCTCCACCATTTTTTTGGTGATCGTCAGGCCGATGCCGGTGCCTTCAATTTTTGCCAAAATTAAGGTGCCGGTATCATCCATGACGTCTATTAGAAGACTTTAAAACCGCCATGTACTACCTATGGATTAACTGAAGATGATAAAATCTCCATTCGATATCAAAGAAACAAAGGTAGCGTTCATGCAATCAGACATTTTGATTCTCTTGAAAACCGCGCCGAGTGCCTTACACCTTTCCAAAGTCAAAGTATGCCTGATGAATGTAAACCGATCGGTTTTGGTGCATCAAAAGGAAGGGGCAGAGCGATTATTGTTGATCAAATTTGACCCCAACGGGGTCACGCCCAGCGAACTTTTGAGTGCGGTGCACGGTGCCGGTTTTGACGCCACCATGGCCGGTTGCTGACAAGCCTATGGTCTACGGCACCAACGTTTTTCATTTCAAGTCTTGACAAATTATCACTAAAAAACTAGTTATATATTCATGAATGACATCCTGAATGAAACCATAGCCGCCGATATCTTGGGTGCACTGGGCAACAAAACCCGTCTGCAGGTTTTCCGTTTGCTGATGCGCGCCGGTCATGATGGCCTCAACATCGGTCAAATTCAGGACAAGTTGGGCACCGCTCCATCGACCTTGGCTCATCACATCCAAACTTTGGTGCAGGCGGGCTTGGTGGTTCAGGACAAGCAGGGCCGCGAGGTCATTTGTTCGGCCAATTTCGAGACCATGAACGACATCGTCGCTTACCTGACGGATGGATGTTGCAAAGGGATTTGCTGAACATCTGCTGCCCTTTTTTTGGCTTATTAAAACTAAATATCTAGGGATTTAGATAATGAGTGCCTTTGAAAGTGTTTGGGCGTCTTCAGCCGTGCTGAAACGCAAGATCGATCCCGTCTGGAGTGCCCTGATCTTTGCCTTTACCAAAACCTTGGCAGCGCTTGCAATGGGCCTGTTTGGCGGCCTTATGGTGCAACTTTTGGCCCGTGTCCCGTTCATGCGCACACCCTTGCGTGAAGACATCGGAAACGGTGGCTGTAGCGGGGCCAAGGTGCGCACCCCCAAGCCCATTTTGTGGTCGTTTTGGCGCGAAAATGAGCGCGCCGCCAAGGTCGCGGGCGATGGTAGCTTCAGCTCAATTTTCACCGCCGCATGGATCGGCGGGTTGTTCGAACAAAGCATGGCCCAAGGGGCGGGCATGGCGTTTTTGGTGGCCGGTGGCGTGACCTCGATCCCGGCGGCCATCGCGGTTTTCGCCCTGGTGCGCTTGCCGGTGTTTTTCCTCTACCTGAGCCTGGCTTTAGCGGGCTCGGTCAGTATCGGGCTGTCGTATCAAATGAGGGTTACCTAAGCACCCCTCATCCCCCACGACACGAACTGTAGCGCTTTGATTTTCCGCCGTCCTTTTTGAACACCACATACATGTTGTCCGAGGTCGGCAAGGTGTAGGTCAGACCATAATGGGCGGTGAAGCCGACCTTCTCGCCCATGCGCCTGAGGCTTTTGGGGGTGAAATAGTTGAGGTGGTCGGGATAGCGAAAACCGCACCACTTGTGGCCCATCACCATGCGATTGAGCGGGCCGTAATTGGGCACCTTGATGATCGCCACGCCACCCGGCGCAAGCACCCGATGGGTTTCTTGCAACACCGGCAGCGGGTGCATTTCATGTTCAAGGTAGGAGCGCAACGTCGCGGCACTGAAAAAGCCATCCGCCAAGGATTTCAACCCATCCAGGGTCGGCGCGTTAACACATGCACCGCCATGCACGGAAAAGCGCTGATCGGCAGACTTGGCCAGCTCGGTCGAGATTTCGATGCCGAACGGGGTAAAAGCCGGAGACATGTCGTCCATCTGCGCGCCGTCACCACAGCCTAAATCAATCACCGGTCCGGGTTGGGCCCAGATTTCAACCATCGTCGGCATGTGTTTGCGCGGCAAAATATGCATCCGCGCGCGGGTCAGCTTGCTGGCCTTATAGGTTATCGGGCGCAGGTCGGCGCGGCGCTGTTCTTCGACCTTGGTGGTGGTTTCCCAGCTCAACTCTTCAAACAGTGCGGCATAATCCGGGCCTTTGTCGATGTAGACAAAACCGCAGCCGTCGCATTCGCGCAACGTCCACACATCAAAGCTGTATCCAAGCTCCGGCTGGTCATCGTTGTTGCGCCCACACAACGGACAATCGCGATGCAAGACCTTTACGGTGCCTAGATTTTTCGAGTGAACCTCAAAAGCTTCCACGCTCATCAAAGACCCGCTGCTTCATCAAGGCCGAGCATGATATTGAGGTTTTGCACGCAAGACCCCGATGCCCCCTTGCCCAGGTTATCAAGTTGCGCCATCACCACCGCCTGCTCAGAATCGGCACCGGCATCTTCGTTGGCAAACACAAACAGGCGCAGATCGTTGGTGCCATTGGCGTCTTCGGGTTCGATCTGAGTCATGGCTGCACTGTCAGTCATATCGGCCACCTTCACGAAGCGCCGTCCGGCATAATGTGCGCTCAGCACATCGTGCACGTCTTGTGGGCTCGGTTGAGACGGCAAATCCCAAAGTTGCAGCGGCAATTGCACCAGCATGCCCTGGGCAAAGCGCCCAACACTGGGCACAAACAAAACCGGCTTGGTTAAGCCTGCGTATTGGGTGATTTCCGGCACGTGTTTGTGTTGCAAGCCTAAGCCATAAGCAAAAAACGGTGATTCGGTGTAACCCGGTGCACTTTTGTCTTCAAAATTAGCGATCAACTGCTTGCCGCCGCCGCTATAGCCGGAGATGGCGTTGATGGTGACCGCATGATCCGCAGGCAACAATCCGGCCGCGATCAGGGGCTGCAACATCGCGATGGACGACAACGCATAACAGCCAGGATTGCTGACCCGCTTGGAGGCCGCAATTTGTGCCGTTTGCTCAGTATTCAGTTCGGCAAAGCCAAACGCCCAGTCCGGCGCCACCCGGTGGGCGGTGCTGGCATCAATGACCTTTACATCTGGATTTTCGATCATCGCCACGGCTTCGCGTGCGGCCGCATCGGGCAGGCATAAAATGGCCAGGTCCACGCTGTTGAGCATGTCACGGCGCGCCTCAGCATCTTTTCGGTTTTGTTGCGAAAGGCTGATGATTTCGATGTCGTCCCGGTTTTCCAACCGGGCCCGGATTTGCAGACCTGTCGTGCCCACTTCCCCGTCAATAAAGATACGCGCGCTCATGGCTTTCAATCTCACCTTCATGGCCCTTTTACGCCCCGTGCGTCAAAGGTCTGCCCTGATTAACGGACCCGGCCTTGTTTCGCAAGGTTGGCGCACTGACATAATCAATATTATGAGATCGAAATGGACTCGATACCTTTAAGAGCGTCCGTGACGGTAATGATGGTTCCCAGACGGGTGCTCAAGCGCACCGACAATACAGACAACCTATTGACCATATTTCAAGGGGTTGTCTTAATCACTGGAAACACCCTATTTCGTATACATATACTTTTGAGCATTTTATCTAACTTCAATCGCCTTTATGCTACCTTTGTGAGAATAATAAAAGAATGCCGTTCACAATTCGGCACAAGAATATGAATATAAGAGGGGGATAATGCATGTCTGACCCTAGTTGGTCATCGCAAATGCGCGCACAAAGTACCCACACTGATAGTGTGAACGCGCTCTATGCTTTTAACATCTTTTTTTTCATCATTATGACCTTAATGATGTTGAGCAGTGCCGCGAACGCCGAAGAATCTTTGTTGGGCGGACGCGCCTTTACGCTGCCCGGCACCACCATTCCCATGGGCGATGACTGGGAAACTCAAGGGATCAGACACAACACACCGCAAAGGGTCGACTTGGCGGTGGCATTGGATCAGCAGTTGTACCCCGCCCTGGGCCCAATGATCGAAAAATTCGCCAAAGCCCGCGGCGTTAAAATTGCGGTGCAAGACGGCACGTGCGGGATCTCATCTGGGCTACTGTCCGAAAAGGCCGTGGATATAGGTGGCTTTTGCTGCCCTCCCGGCATCACCGATCGGCTACCGGGATTAAAATTTCACACCATCGGCATCGGCGCACTGGCCTTGATCACCCATAAATCCAATTCGATCAATAATATCAAGGTCGAAGATGCCCGCAAATTGTTCGGCAACGACATCCGCGATTGGAGCGAATTGCCCATGAGCGGTTTTAAATCCGGCGAACACGAACCGGTGCGCGCGATCGCCCGTTTACACTGCAAAATCCGCCCCGGCCATTGGCGTTTGATCTTGGATACCGAACAACAATTCGGTTGGGACTTAACGGAAGTGTCGGCGATCAAAGACATGGTCAAGCAGGTTTCGCTCACCCCCGGTGCCATCGGCTATGAAACGCTTTGGCACCTTAATCGCTTAGCCAAATCAGATGGCTCTTACGTCAAAATGCTTTCGGTCAATAATGCCATGCCCGATGATGCCACCGCCCTAGCACGCAGCGCATACCCCCTCTATCGGGTGTTTAACATCACCACCTGGGCAAAAGGTCCAGCATACAACGCCTTGAGCGATGAACTTGTAGACTATTTGATTGCCCATGCCGAAGATATCAAACCTGAATTTGCCATCATACCCGCCCGCACTTTGCGTAAGTACGGTTGGAATTTTAACGGCAATGAACTCATCGCCGGTCCGCGTTGATAGGTCCATGAGGAGTTGAATTGACCCAACCCATACGTCGCATCACATTATCGCTTCGCATCATGGCCGCCGCGCTCGGCATGGCCGTGGCAGTATGGTTTGCCTTAGATCAATATCAAACCCAAGCCCTTAGCGATATTTACGAAGCTGATTTTTCTGCCCGTTTGAATGATCAGGCACAGCGCGATCGCATGCGTTTCAATGCAGCGGTCCGCCAACAATTTCAGACCACGCATTTGATTGCCGGCATGGCCCGCACACTGAGCACCTTTCAAGACCTGCGCCACGCCAATAGCAACTGGAATGTGTCTGCGATTGCCGTGCCACTGCCCCTCGATAATTCGCAAGAGTGGCTGCCCGACCGTGCCTTGATGCGCAACCAATACACGCCGGATTATATGATGCTGTTGGACCCGGCACTGCGCATCCGCAAGCTGTTCAGCCCGTTCCAAATCGCCTTGCCTGCCAAATACACCAAACCTTCACGGTTATTGATCGAGAAGAGCATCAGCCAAACCCTTATGACGGAACAAAGCGGCGCCCCTTACTTGGTGTCATCTTCTAAAGTTCATGATGAAACGGGAATATTGCTGGGTTACGTCATGTCGATCACCCGCATCAGCTCACACTTCTTGATTTCCAGCCAAAAAACATTTTTAGGATCCGACAACATCGTGGTGTTGGCGGGTGCGACACCAAACGAATTTGTGATCGCCAGCTCCAATGAAAATTTGATCCCCATTGGCACTCCACTTGATCAACTCTCTGTGGATTTCATGGTCACCGGCAAAGCCTTTTTCGATTATGGCTCATCAGAGATCCGCACCAATTTCCTCAGCCTCATCCCGCGTTCACGGTTCGAAGAATTGATGCGGCCCGTCATTCAACAAGACCGCGAACAAAGAACCGTTCTCGCCATCGTTCTGACCATCATCTTGATGTTTGCCTTGGCCTACCTCATGCGGCGTATTTCTTTGCTAACCACCAAGGTCGCGCTGTTTTCCAAACGTCTGTTTGGCAGTTCTGCACAGATGGATCTGAGCACCGGCGATGAACTTGCGAGCATGGAAGCGCAGTTCAATCACCTTACGGAAGAAATCCTATCATCGCGTGCGGCATTGGAAGCCGAAAGCCACTTAAAAATGGACGCGGTTCATCGGCGCGCCAAGGCGGAATTGGAAATTCAACGTCTCAATGCCTTGATGAATGTAACCGACGCGCTCGGCGTTGGGGTTTTGCAGGTCCGCGGCGAAGCGGTTGCGGCCAAAACAGATGTGATGAAATGTTTTCTTGACGAATGCGGCGGTCCCGGCACTTTTCTCAAAGGAATACCCGGACAAGACCTTGTGGTCGAAGATATTTATGAAAAACCACGCACCTTTGAAATCATTCGCTCCCCCACCTTAGGCCAAGATTTATGGCTGGTTGCCGACGTTACCGAACGCCGCGAACAAGACCGTACGGTCCGTGAACTGGCGCTATACCCTCAACAAAACCCCAGCCCTGTCATGCGCATTTCCCGTTCCGGCATGCTGCTCAATGCCAATCCGGCCAGCACGGAATTGCTGCTCGATTGGCAAGTCCAAGAGGGCGACATCGTACCTGTACGCATTCAAAGCGTAATTTTGCGGACCTTGGAAGACAACGAAAACCTCAATCATGATGTCGTCATTGGTGATAAAATTTTCACCCTTGCCTTCAGCCCCTCGCCCGATGGGGAATACGTCAACGGCTTCGGTATGGATATCACCGACCTTAAAGTTGCCGAAATGGCGCTGAAAAATGCCAATGATGCGTTAGAACACCGTGTCGACGAACGCACCCGGGAGGTAAAAAGTTCCGAACGCAGCCTCAAGGAAGCCCAGCGCATCGCCCATTTGGGCAGTTGGAGCCATAACGTGCAAAGCGGATATTCTCAATGGTCGGACGAATATTATCGGCTGCTGGGACTTGACTCAGGAACCACCGCTCCCGCTCTCGACAATTTTTACGATACCGTCCACCCCGACGATCTTAGTTATGTGCAAAGCGTCGTCAATGATGCCATACGGTTTCTGCATGACTATACAATGGAATACCGCATTGTTCATCCGGATGGAGCAATCTGTACCATCGAAGAACTCGGTCAAATCACCCTAGACGGCAACGAAAAACTGGAGCGATTATCGGGCACCATCCATGACATCACCGAACGCAAAAAAGTTGAAATCGAATTGCGCCTTGCCAAGGAGCATGCCGAACTTGCCAGCCGTGCCAAAAGTGCCTTCCTCGCCAATATGTCACACGAACTGCGCACCCCCTTGAATGCCATTATTGGTTTCTCGGATCTGATGGCCAATCAAGTGTTGGGCCCGATTGAGAATAATCAGTACCTGTCCTACCTACACGACATCCACGACAGCGGTCAGCACTTGTTGGAAGTGATCAATGACGTTTTGGATGTTTCAAAGATCGAAGCCGGCAAGTTTTCTGTGGTCCTGGAGGATGTGGCGTTGGCCGATCTGATCGACAAGGCCCACCGTTTCATCGCCGAGCAGGCTCAATCAGGGGGCGTGACCCTTAAAATATGTCCCTTGGAACACTTACCGGTTGTTCAAGCCGATCCGCGCAAAAGCCTACAAATGCTGCTCAACATTTTTTCCAATGCGGTCAAGTTCACCCCTGAAGGCGGCACCATCACAGTGACTGCCACGCAAGAAATGAAACGGGTTCGGGTCAACATCAAAGACACCGGCATCGGCATGAGCCCCCAGGAAATCACCCAGGCTTTAAAGCCGTTCGAGCAAATCGACACCCGATTGGAACGCCGCTATGAAGGTACCGGTTTGGGGCTGTATCTTGCCAAGACGTTTGCCGATCACAGTGGCGGCTCTTTAAAAGTCACATCGACCAAGGGTGTCGGCACC
>JAESUA010000153.1 GCA_016763255.1 Magnetovibrio sp.
GCAATCACAAACGGGGAGAACCCCACGCCTTGGGTGGTGGCGAAAATCCACACCGCCACCAAGAACAAAACGCTTAACCCGATGCGCGCCATCGACTAGCTTTGCGCTTGGGCGGCGGCTTCGACCTTGGTGATCTTTTTGAGATCTTTGTCGAGCGTGGTTTTGGGCTTAAGCGGGGTGGGGCTGGGCATGTCGGCCATGGTCTCAAGTATCCTTCATGAGGCCGCCCGGAAACATCCAGGCTGTCACTAACATCGAGACCAAAACACGATCAAGGTATCGATTTAATTTATGACAGCTATGTATCAGATTTATGACCAACGCAACAGCAAGGATTATGCATCGGTTGTGGGTAAAATTTGTCTAAATCAACCTCAGTCCGGGTCAACCAACGGGTAAGCTTGCAGCCCATCGATGCTGTGAGCGTTACGGCCCCAATATTCTTGAATTTTGGCCGGGCCCTGTTTGTCCCAATGACGCACCAGGGCATCGCGTTCGCCCTTAAATTCATAATGCGGAACACTCATTCCACAGGCATCTTGGGATTGATCGACCTGGATGACCATGATTTGGCGGGTGCCGGTGTGTTTGGGAAACAGCGCAGCCAGATCATCCCAATCTAACATGTCTTGGGTGACCACTTGGCCGCGGCCAAACAGGCGCACGATCTTGGGCACGCCTTCAAAGCCGCAAAACATCACCGTGATGCGGCCGTTGTGGCGCAAATGGGCCGAAGTTTCATTGCCGCCGCCGGTCAAATCCAGATAGGCCACCCGGTTGGGGCCGAGCACGCGAAAGCTGTCCATGCCCTTGGGCGACAGGTTGACGCGGCCCTCACCCGGCGCGGTGGCGACAAAAAACATCTGCTGCGTGGCGATAAAATCACGCTGTTGATCGGTGATCGCATCGTAAAATTTGGCCAAGTTCAAGCGCTCCTATAGATGGCGTCGTGCGCCGTCTTATCTAAATGGCGTCGTGCGCCGCCAGGGCCGCCAAGTTGACCAAATCCGATACCGTCGCGCCCAATGGGGCGATTTGCGCCGGTTTGGAAATGCCCAACAATAATGGTCCGATCACCGTGCCGCCACCCAACTGTTGCACCAGTCCGGCAGAAATGCTCGCCGCATTCAGACCCGGCAGCACCAATACATTGGCCGCAGCCGTCAGGCGCGAAAACGGATAGACGCGTTTTTGCAGGTCGAAATCCAACGCCACCTCGGCATTCATTTCGCCTTCGTACTCAAAACTCACATTGGTGGCGTCGAGAATCTTCATGGCTTCGCGCACCACCTGGGTGCGTTCCGGCATGGGGTTGCCGAAATTGGAGAACGCCAACATCGCGACCCGTGGTTCTTGGCCCAGATGGCGCACCTTGGCGGCGGCTTGGATGGCGGTGTCGGCCATCTGCTGGGCATCGGGCATGACGTTGACGGCGGTATCGGCCATGAACACCGTGCGGCCTTGGGCAACCAACAAGGTGAGGCCCAATACCGATTGGTTGGGGCACGGGTCGATCACCCGGGTGATGTCCTTGAGCGCCACATGGTAGTTGCGCGTCAGGCCGGTGACCATGGCGTCGGCGTCGCCTTGGGCGACCATGCAGGCGGCAAAAATGTTGCGGTTTTGATTGACCATGCGCTGGCAGTCACGAAACAATTTGCCCTCGCGCTGCATGCGTTCATACATGACATCGACATAGCGCTCGGTGGCATCCGACAGTTTGGCGTTGGTGATTTCCACGCCATCCAGCATCGGCAGGCCCAGTTCGCGCATTTTTTCGATGATTTGCTCTTCGTTGCCGACCAAAATCGGGTAACCATAGCCAGCATTGTAAAATGCCACGGCGGCGCGAATGGATTTTTCTTCTTCGCCCTCGGCAAACACCACCCGGCGCGGATTGAGCTGCACATCGGCAAAAATGGCTTGCAGGCTGGGCGCGGTAGGGTCGAGGCGCGCGGTCAACTCGTTGCGATAGGCATCCATGTCGATGATCGGCCGCAAAGCAACGCCTGAATCCATTGCCGCTTGAGCGACGGCGGGCGGAACCGTGGTGATCAGGCGCGGGTCGAACGGGGCCGGGATGATGTAGTCGGGACCGTATTTCATGTGCTGGCCGGAATAGGCCATATCGACTTCATCGGGCACGTCTTCACGCGCCAAGCCGGCGATGGCATGGGCGGCGGCGGCCTTCATCTCTTCGTTGATGGTCGAGGCGCGCACGTCCAACGCACCACGGAAAATATAGGGAAAGCCCAACACATTGTTAACCTGGTTGGGATAGTCCGAACGCCCGGTGGCGATGATTGCATCGGGGCGCACCGCTTTGGCGTCTTCGGGCAAAATTTCCGGGTCGGGGTTGGCCATGGCAAAGATGATCGGCTGATCGGCCATGCCTTCGACCATTTTGGCGCTCAAAGCACCCTTCACCGAAAGGCCCAAAAATACGTCGGCGCCGACTAAGGCTTCTTCCAGGGTGCGCGCATCGGTGGGCGCGGCATGGCGTGATTTCCACTGGTTCATGCCGGCTTCGCGGCCTTGGTAGATGACGCCTTTGCTGTCGCACATGATGGTATTGGCGGCCCGCACGCCCAAACATTGCACCAATTCGATGCAGGCAATGGCCGCCGCACCGGCGCCGTTGACGACGATTTTAATCTCCGACATGTCGCGTCCGGTAAGCTCGCAAGCATTGATCAGGCCCGCGGCGGTGATGATCGCGGTGCCGTGTTGATCGTCATGAAATACCGGGATGTCCATGATTTCGCGCAACTTCTGCTCGATGATAAAGCATTCGGGCGCGGCGATGTCTTCGAGGTTGATGCCGCCGAAGCTGGGGCCCAAATATTTGACGCAATTGATGAATTCATCGACGTCTTTGGTATCGACTTCGAGGTCGATGCCGTCGATGTCGGCAAAGCGTTTGAACAAAACCGCCTTGCCTTCCATCACCGGTTTGGAGGCTTGAGCCCCCAGATCACCCAGGCCCAATACCGCGGTGCCGTTGGAAATGATCGCCACGATGTTGCCTTTGGCGGTGTAGTCGTAGGCCAGCTGCGGATCACGCTGAATTTCTTTGCATGGGGCGGCGACACCGGGGCTGTAGGCCAGCGACAAATCACGTTGCGTGGTCAGCGGCTTGGTCGGATGAATTTCCAACTTGCCGGGGCGCCCTGATGCATGCATCAGCAAAGATTCGCGATCGATGGCGATCATGGTGTCGTGATGATCGTCGTGGGTGTCGTCGGGGCTTTTGCGGGACATGGCTGGGGAAGTCTCTCAATGTGGTGCTGGCAAATGTGGCGCTGAAAAATGCGGTATTTAAACTTTGCGTTGGTGCATGTGTACGTTGGTACCGTCGAATTGTTCAAGAATTTTCAGCACTTGGCCTTCTTTATCTGGATCCGTGCAGGTCACCCACAAGATCACGCCGCCCGCAGCGAGTGCATTGGCGAAGTTCTCAGTGTGCGGTGAGGCGGTGACTTCATCGAGCAATTCTTTGGCCGCCGCGCCCGCCGTCGCCGCGCCGATGAGCGATGCAATGACTGCAGCCGTCGGGCCGCCGGCCAATAAAATGGCCCCGGATGCCACCAGCGGGCCTTCGTATTTGATTTCACCGACTAAGGCGGTGAGCACGTCTTTCCAAGGTTTGCCGGGTTTGCCCGCCGCATCAAGTGATTCATGGCTGTCCAAAACCGACAGATCGGAGCGTTCGAACCCGAATTCACGCAAATGGTGGATGGCGGCTTCAAAACCGTCCCGGTCTTTGAACATGCCGACGGCTTCGCGGATGGTGGGGGTTGGCGTGCTCATGGGGGTACCTCCGAATAGGGTTTTTTATGCTATCTCAGAATGTTATGACGCTTCGCGCTGCAGTCAAAGGGCTTTTGATCGTAAGCCTTGCGGTTTCGGATATTTCGCGTGTTGCGTAAGCAGGGCGGGGCTGGGTATGTTGGGTCACCGTCATGAACGCTGGAATTTGTAAAGCCAAGATGAACTCACAACCCGCCACCGCACCCGCCGCCCAAACACCGCAAACAACTGCCTCCAAAGCCAAGGCCCAGCCTAAGGTTGGGGCTAAGGTTGGGGCAAAAGATGGCGTGACCCCCATGATGGCGCAATTTTTGTCGATCAAGGTGGACCATCCCGACGCGATTTTGTTTTATCGCATGGGTGATTTTTACGAGATGTTTTTTGAC
>JAESUA010000154.1 GCA_016763255.1 Magnetovibrio sp.
AATTGTACGGTATCGCCGGCTTCGGCGACCAATTTTTCAACGACCAAAACGTCGTTTTCGGTGACGCGGTACTGCTTACCACCGGTTTTAATCACTGCGAACATAAGTTTCGCTCTCTTCTTATCTGTTTCGCGTCGTATGGCGCCAACGGATTGGACTTCGAAAGGGCCTTAAATCAAAGGTATTGGCCCGCCTCGGACTGCGCATTGCAAAACCCCGGGAAATACTTTCCGGGACGTCGAAGGCGGCAATATACCCCGAAAACCGCGCATGTCAACGTTTTATGGCCGACTGAACACAGCCCCACACACCAGCACAGCGACAAAAAACAAGATGGCCGGAGACGTTATATATGGGACAGTCAATATTAAGTGTCGAAAACCGTAAATTCCCCTTTGTTATCAAAGGTGTTTTGCACAAAACACCCCACATCTACCCCATGTATTTTCAAAGACATAGCAGCCGAGTGTAAAACTCATTTATTTAATATTTGGCACTCCCAAAATCTTTCTTACCACCTCCCCCAGTCATGCCAATGTTCCACCCGTTGACAATGACAGCAGAAGGTCCTTGCCACTGCTTTATGTTACCAAAATGGTAAATATGACTTGCTCCCAAAACGGGAACATGGGATGGTATTCCAATGAGAATAATTGCACGCTCAACTTTGCGGGAGTTTTGGTTAAAGCACCTAGATGCCGAACAGCCATTAAGAGCATGGTTCTTAGAAGCTAATAAAGCGGACTGGGCAACTCCAGCAGACATCAAAGAGCAGTATGGGAATGCAAGCATTTTGGAAGATAACCGGGTCGTGTTCAACATCAAGGGAAACACGTACCGGCTGGTTGTGAAATTCAACTATCCTCACCGTGTGGGATATATCCGATTTATCGGGACGCATAGAGAATACGACAAGACCAACGTGGGAGAAGTTTGATGAAACCAATCAAAACGGAAGCCGACCACATCTTAGCTCTCCAAAGAATTGATGAGCTCATGGGCGCTGAATTAGACACACCAGAAGGAGACGAGCTGGATATTCTCGCGACACTGGTTGAAGTGTACGAAAACAAACATATGCCTATTGACCCTCCTGACCCTATTGAGGCAATTCTATTTCGTATGGACCAAGAGGGTATGGAAAGAAAAGACTTAGAGCCAATGCTTGGTGCAAGAAGTCGTGTCTCTGAAGTGCTAACGCGTAAAAGAGGCTTATCCTTGTCCATGATTCGTAGTTTGAATGAGAATTTACATATTCCTGCGGAGGTACTGATACGAGAATATCAACTCAATAAGGAAGAAGCACAGTGCAGCTAGCACTTTTCCTCATTCGTATAAATATGAATTAGAGTTGCCGCGAAGTGGCCCACATATATGTCATGAGTTACAGAAAAGCCCGTTAGGAGAATTCCTGACGGGTTTTATCATTTCAAGATCATAAATTCATTCCTGACAGAAGAAGGTTGTTTGGCATATGAGATTGTGGCATTAACAGGCCAACGCTCGACTATGATGGAAAACCACTTTACCCATCAACTGTATACAGGTCAGCGGTTAAAGGCTTGATCAGAAAAGTGTAAAACACATCGGTCTCGAAAGTGTAAAACTCGAAAGATCAATTTCAGAAAAAAGCCTTTAATATCAATGCGGAGAGATGCCGGAGTGGTCGAACGGGGCGGTCTCGAAAACCGTTGTGCGAGTGATCGTACCCAGGGTTCGAATCCCTGTCTCTCCGCCATTTACCTGCATCAGCCTTGCAACTGAACATAAAATTTGGCACACTTTTGGAGCACTCATGTTGCATCAAAGGTGTTTTGTCATGGCTACGTTTACAAAACGAGAAGGCAAAAAGGGAATATCTTGGCGTGCCCAGATTCTGCGCCAGGTGAACCGACTCAAACACGCACCTTCAAAAAGCATAGTGATGCCCTAGCCTGGTCCCAGGAAATTGAAGGCAAGATGGACAAGCGGACTTTTGTGCCGCTTGGAGAAGCTGAGAAAACAACTCTTCATGTTGCCTTGGGCTGGTACCTTAGAGAGGTAACGCCGCGTAAAAAGGGGGCGAAACAAGAATCCAACCGGATCGACCTTCTCCAAAGAATGAAGCTCTCCGAAAAAACACTAACCCGCCTTCGTTCTGCAGATATAGCCAGCTGGCGCGATGATCTTGTCTCTATGGGTAAAGCACCCACTACGATCCGCAACATGGTTACGATCATTTCCCAGGTCTATGAAACCGCAAAGTTCGAGTGGGGCATGGAAAGGCTGCATAATCCGGTTAAGGGCGTGCCCATGCCCAAGCACCGTCCAGGTCGTGATCGCCGCTTGATCAAGGATCGTGACAAAGATAAGGACGAAGAAGTCCAGCTTCTGGAGGCCTGCAAAGCGAGCAGTAGTCATTGGGTGACGCCAATCGTCATACTCGCAATTGAAACTGGCATGCGCCTGGGTGAGATACTCACGTTAAAACGCGCTAATATCGACTACAAAACATCCGTGGCCCACTTACCGGACACAAAAAATGGTACGGCCCGCGACGTGCCACTCAGCACCCGGGCCCTTGAAGCGTTAAAAGCCGCTCCGGCTTCAACCGACAAGGAAGGAGGGGCCTTCCCGATGACCACCCATTCTTTCGAACACCACTTCAAGAAGGCCCGGATTGCCGCTGAGATCGAAAACTTGCGCTTTCACGATCTTCGCCATGAAGCCACTTCACGACTTTTCGAACGCGGTCTGGACATCATGGAGGTGGGGCACATCACCGGCCACAAGACACTCGACATGCTACGCCGTTATACACATTTAAAAGCTTCAGATTTGGCAAAGAAGTTGGGGTGAGTAGCTCGCACGGTCAATGCAATTAAATCAGGGACACCCTGAGCATATCAAAGGTCAACAAAATGACGCCATCAGCTACTCGCGAAAGAGACTGGCAAACCCCATCCGGACCTAATTTGGTTCATGTGGTGAGCCCTGCTCTTGTGCACGTCATATTTGATGTTGAACGTGTCCTTGTAGTGCGCACAGGCAGTTGTGACCCTGCACATATTTTGGATGAAGCTTACAAGCGCATCCAGTGCCCGCAATTGGATCTCATGGCCGCGGCTGCCCGGGTAAATGCGTCGCGTCATGACATGGACAACACCGTCTTTGACGCCGAAAACGAAGTCGAAGTTAGCTCCGCACATCTGGCACGTGCAAGGCTCTGGTTCAATAAGGACCGCCGTCATCGCATGGCCAACATCATAGCCAGTCACCCTCTATGCATCATCGATGCAAACAAATTATCGGCACTCGGGATCCTACAATCTGAAGCCCTAAAGTTTGATGATGTTAAAGAGATGTGTCGCAGGATTAATGTGGTTGCTTCAGATGCATAATTCCCACACTACCATCTAACCAGCCACCCTATTGGGGTCACCTTGCAATTCAGGCGTCTGTTCACGACCAAGACAAATTGCCTGTCGCGTTACGTTTTTGATAACGTGAGCATGAAGCTCCCCCGCCGTAATTCAACGGTCCGCATTTACATCTTCTAGGATCCAGACTCATTCAAATCCAGTAGCATATGAGTGCGGCCAGGCATAAACCTGCCAAGAAATTTTCGGCGTTTTTGTCGTAGCGCGTAGCCACCCTTCGGAA
>JAESUA010000155.1 GCA_016763255.1 Magnetovibrio sp.
CATCATCGGCACCGGCATGGCCGGTATCACCCTGGCCCGAAAAGTGTGCAAGCTGGATAGCGAGATCACCATGCATCTGATCACCGGGGATGATGGTTCGGTATATTCCAAGCCGATGCTCTCCAATGCTATGGCCCAGGGCAAAACGGCTGATGCCTTGGTGCAAACGAGCGCCGAACAATTTGGTGCCGATGTAAACGCGACCATTTGGGTCCATACCCGTGTGACGGCCATCAATCGCACCGATAAAGCGGTCATCGTCGATGGCCCCAACGGCCGTGACGTGATTGGATATGGCAACCTTATTCTGGCGGTTGGAGCAAATACGCGCCGTTATACGGTTGAGGGCCATGACACCGCGGTCTTTGCTGCGGTCAATAATCTGGATGATTACACCCATTGGCGCGAAGGTCTTGAAGACGGGGGGCGGGTGTTGATCGTCGGTGCGGGCCTGATCGGGATGGAATTTGCCAATGATTTGGCGGTGGCCGGATATCGGGTCGATGTCGTTGACCCCGCCGCCAAGCCGCTTTCACGCTTGTTGCCCGATGAATTGGGCCATGTGATGCAAGAGGCGCTGCAAGATATCGGGGTGAGATTTCATATGGGGACGGTGGTGAGCGGCGTGGAGGGTACTGTTGCGCACTTAAGCGATGGCACCAAGGTTGCGTTTAACCACGCATTAGCGGCGATCGGTTTGCGCGCCAATACGACCCTGGCCCAAGCTTCCGGGCTCAGTGTGGAGCAAGGCATTGTTGTTGATGCGCAGTTGCACACATCGGACCCTGATATTTATGCGCTGGGCGATTGCGCCCAGACGGCCGCCGGGGTTTTGCCGTTTATCTTGCCGTTGATGGCCCAGGCTCGCGCCCTGGCACAAACCTTGACCGGAACGCCGACGCGGCTGCATTTGCCCGCCTTACCGGTGGCGGTGAAAACCCCAGCCCTGCCTGCGGTGGTGTGTCCGCCTCACCCAAAAGCCGAAGGCAATTGGCATGTTGAAGGCACACGAGCCAATCTTCGCGCGGTGTTCGTCGGCCCCGAAGGTCAATCTTTGGGCTTTGCGCTGACGGGATCACAAACCAAGGCCCGTCAAGCACTTGCACGTGAAATGCCGCATCTGTTGGCGGCATAGGTCATCAAAATAAGGCGGTCTGAGCCCCACTTCCCTTACCGTTAATCGGGCCGCTTTTAGGCTCCTTCATCCCGCCCCAGGATGGAGGAGCCTTCCTATATAGGGATGGCTGTATTCTCGCGTGCTCTTGGAGGGGGGGATGCGATTCAGGCCTTGCAATGGGCCAATTCCTTGGGTATAAATCGCACGTCTTCGCGCGTTTGCGTGGCGATACTCTACGGGCGACATGGCAGGGCATGCCTGGTTCGCCTTTGAAAGCTAAACAGAACGCACCTCATCAGCCGTGTGTTCGCAGATTAAGGATAAGCAAAATGCCCAAGCTGAAGACAAAATCCAGCGCCAAAAAGCGTTTCCGTCTCACCGCCAGCGGTAAAGTCCGTTCCGGTGCCGCCTGTACCCAGCACATGTTGCGTCGTCGCTCTCAGAAAATGAAGCGTAACGCCCGTGGCACCATGATCCTTTGTGCTCAAGATGCCAAGCTCGTGCTGAGCTACATGCCCTACGCGAAATAACGTCGCGTTTGCGATTTAAAGACGGAGTAAAAATATGTCCCGTGTGAAACGTGGTGTTACCAAACACGCCCGCCATCAAAAGGTCCTCAAGGCAGCCAAAGGCTACCGTGGCCGTAATAAAAGCAATTTCCGCGTTGCGATTGAATAGGTCGAAAAAGGCCTACAATACGCATACCGCGATCGTCGCACCAAGAAGCGCGAATTCCGCAAATTGTGGATCACGCGTATCAACGCTGCCACGCGCCTCAGCGGCATGAAGTACTCGACCTTCATGAACGGCCTCTCCAAGGCTGGTATCGAGCTGGATCGTAAGGTCCTCGCCGACCTCGCCGTGCGCGAGCCCGAAGCGTTTAAAAGCTTGGTGGAACAGGCTCAGGCCGCTCTCGCCAAGTAAAACACCGGAGAGCGCCTCGGCGTGATCTGAGAGTTGTTTCGAGAGGGGCTGGCGCCTGTTGCCAGCCCCTTTTGTTATTTTGGATTAGCCCTTTGGGGGAAGATTTTGTGTCAGATACGGATACACTAAAAGCCGAACTATTGGCCCAGGTTGAGGCCGCCAGCAGCCTTCAGACCCTGGAAGATGTGCGCGTCGCCGCGTTGGGTAAAAAGGGCGCGATCACCGCTCAGATGAAAAACCTTGGCGGTTTGCAGCCAGACGAACGCAAAGCCGCCGGTCAGGCGCTCAATGCGCTCAAGGGCGACGTGGCCAAGGCCATCGACAGCAAAAAAACCGCCATGGCCGATGCCGAGCTGAACGCCAAGTTGTTGTCCGAAGAAGTCGATGTAACCTTGCCGATACGGCCTGAGCAAGACGGTTTCATCCACCCCATCAGCCAAACCATCGAAGAGGTGGTGGCGATCTTGGGTGAAATGGGCTTTGCCGTCGCCGAAGGTCCGGAAATCGAAGACGATTGGTATAACTTCGGGGCGCTGAACATTCCTGACGATCACCCCGCACGCCAAGAACACGATACGTTCTATCTGCCCGGTGCCAGCGAAAAGGGCGCCGGCCGCAAGGTTTTGCGCACCCACACCTCGCCGGTGCAAATCCGCACCATGTTGAGTGAAAAACCGCCGTTGCGGGTGATCGCGCCGGGGCGCACCTATCGCTGCGACTATGACGCAACCCACAGCCCGATGTTTCATCAGGTTGAAGGCTTGGTGGTCGACAAAACCACCCACATGGGCCACCTCAAGGGCTGTTTGATCGATTTTTGCCGGGCGTACTTTGGTGTCGATGAATTGCCGGTGCGCTTTCGTCCCAGCTATTTCCCGTTCACCGAACCCAGCGCCGAAGTCGATATCGGCTGCTCGCGCGCGGGCGGCGAATTTAAGATCGGCCACGGCGACGACTGGTTGGAAATTTTGGGATGCGGAATGGTCAATCCTAAGGTTTTGGAAAACTGCGGCATCGATTCATCTGAATACCAGGGCTTTGCCTTTGGCATCGGGATCGAACGCTTGGCGATGCTGAAATACGGCATCCCCGATCTGCGCACGTTTTATGAATCAGATCTGCGCTGGCTGCGTCATTACGGATTTAAGGCCTTGGATGTGCCATCCATGGTGGGAGGGCTCAACCCATGAAATTTACCCTGAACTGGTTGAAAGACCACCTCGACACCGCTGCCACCTTGGACCAAGTGTCCGAGCGCCTGACCATGTTGGGTTTGGAAGTCGAAGGCGTGGAAGACCGCGCCAAGGGCCTGGAAGCCTTTGTCGTTGGCGAAGTCATCAGCGCCGAGAAACATCCCGACGCCGACAAACTGCAGGTGCTCACCGTCGATAACGGTTCTGAAAAGCTGCAGGTGGTGTGTGGTGCGCCCAACGCCCGCAAAGGTCTCAAGGGTGTGTTTGGCGGCGACGGCATGTATGTGCCGGGCATCGACTTCACCTTGAAACCGGCGACCATTCGCGGGGTCGAATCCAACGGCATGTTGTTATCGCAACGTGAAATGGGCTTGTCTGACGAGCACGATGGCATTGTCGAATTAGACGCTGACGCCAAAGTCGGCGCGCTGGCCGTGGATGTCATGGGGCTTAACGATCCGGTGATCGAAATTGCCATCACCCCCAATCGTGGCGACTGCCTGGGCGTGCGCGGCATCGCGCGCGACTTGGCGGCATCGGGTCTCGGTAAAATGAAACCGCTTAGACTAAAAGCTATCAAGGGAACGTTTGAAAGTTCCATCGATGTGAAACTCGATTTTTCCCGCAGGCCAAGAAAACGTCTGTTCACAATTTGCCGGGCGCTACGTGCGCGGGGTCAAAAACGGCCCATCGCCCAAATGGATGCAGGATCGATTGGTGGCCATTGGCTTGCGCCCGATCTCCGCATTGGTCGACATCACCAACTATTCGACCTTCGATCTGGGCCGTCCGTTGCATGTCTTTGATGCCGATAAAATCACCGGCAACATCACCGCTCGCCTCGCCAAAGCGGGTGAAAAGTTGATGGGACTGGACGATAAAGAATACGAACTCGACGCAGAAATGTGCGTCATCGCCGATGACGCCATGGCGCAAGCAATTGGCGGCGTGATGGGCGGGGCCCACAGTGGCTGCACCGCAGACACCGTCAACGTGTTCATCGAAAGCGCCATCTTCGATCCGGTGCGCACCGCCGCCACTGGCCGTAAACTCAATTTGATGAGTGACGCGCGCTATCGTTTTGAGCGTGGCGTCGACAATGATTTTGCCGTAGACGGCATTGAAAACGCCACCCGTTTGGTGATGGAATTATGCGGTGGTGAGCCCGGCGCGGGCTGCGAGCCATCCAATATCATCGTCGCCGGCGAGGGACCCGATTGGAAAATGGCCATTGATTTTCGTCCCAGCCGCGTCAAAGGTTTGACCGGGGTTGAGGTCGATGAAGACGAAATGGAACGCATCCTCAGCGTCTTGGGCTTTACCGTTTCCAAAGCTGGTGACAGCTGGAAAGTCGAAGTCCCGGCATGGCGCGGCGACATGGTCGGCGAAGCCTGCGTGGTCGAAGAAATCGTGCGGGTGAACGGCTATCACAACATCCCTCATGTCTCGCTCGAACGCGAACAGGGTTTGCCGCAATCGGCGTATACCCCGGCGATGCGTAAACGCCGCGGTGTGCGCCGCACTTTGGCTGCCCGTGGTTTGGTGGAGGCGGTGACCTATTCGTTCTTGCCCCGCAAACATGCCGAGCTGTTTGGCGGTGTGCCCGACGAGTTGATCTTGAGCAACCCGATCTCGAGCGATCTGGACGCCATGCGGCCGAACCTTTTGCCCAACCTGATCGCCGCCATCGGGCGCAACGATGCCCGCGGCCATTTGGGTGGGGCATTGTTTGAAGTCGGCCCGCAGTTTTGCGGTGACAAAGCCGGCGATCAAGCCTTGGTCGGGGCCGGGTTGCGTTCCGCTCAAGCGGTGGAGCGTAATTGGACCGGCAGTCAGCGTAAGGTCGACGTGTTTGATGCCAAGGCCGATGCCATTGCCGCCTTGCAAGCCGCCGGTGCGCCGGTGGCCAACTTGCAGGTGTTTGCGGCTCAAACAGATGGACCATCTTGGTATCATCCAGGGCGTTCGGGAACGCTGCGTTTGGGACCCAAAACCATCCTCGCTAACTTTGGTGAAGTGCATCCTGGAACGCTCAAAAAAATGGGCGTCAAAGGTCCAATGGTGGCGTTTGAGGTGTTCCTCGATAACTTACCCAAGCCCAAAGCGAAAAAGAGCCAGGCGCGGCCATTGGTCAAATTGTCGACCTTCCAACCGGTCGATCGTGATTTTGCGTTCGTGGTGGATATCGATGTCGACACCACCAAAGTGGTGCGCGCGGCGCTCAGCGCCGATAAGGCCCTGATCACCAATGTGCAGCTATTTGATGTGTATGTTGGGGACGGTGTCGGCGCTGGTAAAAAGTCGGTGGCCATCCAGGTGACCTTACAACCGTTTGACAAAACCTTGACCGATGA
>JAESUA010000156.1 GCA_016763255.1 Magnetovibrio sp.
AGCTGCCCGCCACCGCCACCAGTGCGGTTGTCCTGGCGGGCAGCTGTTCTGAAGCCACCCGCGCCCAGATCAGCAACGCCGTCAGCGATGGCATGCCCGCGTTTCACCTTGATGTGGAACAACTGGCAAAAAATGGCGACCACCTCAAAGAAGCCACAACCTGGGCCATGAGCCAGACCCAAACTCCGATCGTTTATGCCAGCTCCGCGCCGGATCGCATCGCCGACATTCATCAAAAACTCGGCCAGCATAAAGCCGGTCAACTGGTCGAAGACGCCCTGTCGCAAATTGCCGTATCGCTGCGTGATGACGGCGTGCGCAGATTTGTGGTCGCCGGGGGCGAAACCTCCGGCGCGGTGGTCAGCGCGTTGAACATCAAGGCGTTGCAGATCGGCCCGCAAATTGCGCCCGGTGTGCCCTGGACTGCCAGCCTCGATGAAGACCCCATCGCTTTGGCGCTGAAGTCGGGCAACTTTGGCGGCGCGCGCTTCTTTAGTGATGCCTTGGGGGCCTTGAAATGAGCACGATGGAATCGTTACGCGCATCCATTGTTGATCACGCCCATTCTTTGTTCGTGCGTGGATTGGTGAGTAGCACCGCCGGCAACATCAGCGCCGTGCTGGATGACGGAACCTTCTTGGTGTCGCCCACCGGGTGTTGTTTTGGCCGTCTTAAAGAGGACGAGTTGACGCACATGAAGGCCGACGGCACGGTTCTGTCGGGGCCCAAACCGACCAAGGAATACCCGTTGCATTTTGCCTTTTATGAGGTTCAGCCCGATGCGCGCGCGATCCTTCACCTGCATTCGCCCTGGGCCACGGCTTTGTCGTGCCTCAACGGCCTGGATTTGCAAAATGTCATTCCACCGGTGACGCCGTATCTTTTGATGCGTCTGGGGCCGGTGCCTATGATTCCTTATGAAAAACCCGGCGACTTGAAGTTGGTCGACCACATCCACGAATTGGCCGTCGGCCGCAAAGCCTTGATGATGGCCAACCATGGCACCTTGGTGTCGGGAAAAGATGTCGATCAAGCGGTCTACAATGCCGAAGAACTTGAAGAAACCGCGCGCCTTTATATGCGCATCCGTCATGATGACCATCGCCTTTTATCCGCCGATCAGGTCCAAGAGCTTTTGAACTACGCTTAAATATCAAGGAAAACGACCATGCCTAAATTTGCCGCCAACCTGACCATGATGTTTAGCGAGGTTGATTTTCTTGAACGTTTCGCGCGCGCTGCCCAATCCGGATTTAAGGGGGTTGAGTATCTGTTCCCCTATGCTTGGGAGGCCGATGAGTTGGCCCAACAGTTACGTAGCAATAGCTTAGAGCAGGCCCTGTTCAATATGCCGCCGGGCGATTGGGACGCGGGCGAGCGCGGTTTGGCTTGCCTGCCCGGACGCGAAAGTGAGCTCGAAGAAGGGGTCGCCAAGGCGATTGGATACGCCAAGACCCTGGGCTGCCAAAACATCCATATGATGGCGGGGCTGATCCCAGCCGGGCTCAGTGATGAGGCGGCCCAAGAGTGCTATCTCACCAACCTGCGCAGCGCAGCCGATATGTTGAACGCTGAAGGCCTGACCCTGCTGATCGAGCCAATCAACAGCCGTGACATGCCGGGCTATTTCCTCAACACCACCGGCCAGGCCAAACGGCTGATTGAGATGAGCGGGCGCGATAACATCAAATTGCAGTTCGATTTTTATCACTGCCAGATTTCCGAAGGTGATCTTGCCACCCGGCTTAAGGATCTGTATCCCATCACCGCCCATTATCAAATCGCCGGGGTCCCGGAACGCCATGAGCCGTCAATCGGGGAAATCAATTACCCCGATCTGTTCGCGCGCATCGATGCGTTGGACTATCAAGGCTGGATTGGTTGTGAATACCGCCCCAAAGGCAAAACCGAGGACGGTTTGAGTTGGTTTGAACCCTACTGCGTCCGTTAAAGCCTGGGAGCGAATATGGGACAAAGGTTAGCTAAGGTGTATTAGGCTGTCTGGGGCCGTGACGATTCTTTGATGGCCTCAGCAGCATTTTCATTTTCGCTCAGGACACTTGAATCTATGGAACTCGCGCCCTTTACCCCATACATGAGCAAGCCCACGGCACAAAGCCGACAGGCGATTACGCGCCAAATTATGGACCCATCGGGTGAGATGACCGATCAAATCGTCCAAGGGTTGGTCGAGATCATCGCCATGGAAGGGCCGAGCCTCTCCACTCGGGTGTTCACGCTCTACGCCAAAAAAGGCGGCCTGGTGAAATTGAGTGGGGCGGCGGCGCGGCGTTTTTCGACGGCCCTTAAAAAGGCCATTGTCGGCGGTAAGATCTCAATGGAACTCGACACCAGCGCCGAGAAAACCCAGGCTCTTTTGTGGTTGCCTTCTATGAATCGCGTGAATGTACGCGAATATGGAAACCGGGGCTTTGATGACATTCCGGCGTCTGAATTGGGTGAGGTTATGTTTGAGTTGGCGGCCGAATTGGAAGATAAAAAAACAAAAATATTTGAGAAAATGACCCAATTGTATGGTCTCAAACAATTGTCCAAAAATGCCGTTGCACGCCTTGATCTTGTTTATCAAGAGTACTTAACTTAAATATTACATACGATTTTAAACACCTTCATACACCCAGCTCCACTGTCATGGGTCGTTCCTATGTCGGACTTGGTGTTGATATAGCAGAACAACATAAATAAGTTATTTGATGTATCTTGGGCCTGTTTTGCGGCCAAAATGTGCAAGATCAACACATAAAGTATGATTATATGCAGCTAAACAGCTTACACAACTCATCCATATGGGTCATTCTCGTAATTGTTGAATTTCGCTAACGTATTAAGAGGTTAGCGGGGACATCTAGAATGGCACTTGGAGAGGCTTATGAGCCGTATCTTGGTTATAGATGATGACAGATTTGTTCGAACCTCTATTCGCGCTGTGTTAGAAAGTGTGGGTCATGAGGTGGCGGATGCCGGTGATGCCGATGCCGGCATTGAGTTACAGCGTCTCAGTCTCTTTGATGTGGTCATTGTCGATTTGGTGATGCCACAAAAAGAAGGCCTGGAAACCATTCGTGAATTGAAGAATGACTACCCGGACCTCCCCATCATTGCCATTTCCGGCGGCGGTGAGATCATTCGTAAAAACTTTGTCGAGGCGGCCGAATTGTTTGGTGCGACCTCAACCTTGGAAAAGCCGTTCGGCGGTGAAGATTTGCTGAATGCCATCGAACAGGTGTTATTGGTGCATTCGGGACAGCCTGGTGACGATGTTGCCCGCGCATAATCCTAAAATGGTTTGTATCCCATACTTATAAACAGCTGAAAACCTATGCCTTTACAAGCCTGGCGTACGTTTGAGACACGGCAAATGAAGTGCCGTAATGTAAACCGCCGCCACGGTCCGCAGTATTACTTACACGTTGGACGCGCTTTAACGTAACCGTATCCAAACACCGTGTCTTTGCCGGGTTTGCCCAAATCACGCGTTGCCTTGCTGAGGACTCTGCGCAAGTCTCTGGCGGTCGGTGTTTTGCCGGCTTTGGTTAAAATTGCGGCCATGGCGGTGATGTAAGGCGCGGCAAATGAAGTGCCGCTTTGGGGTTTACCACCGCCACCGGCCTGGGCGGTGTAGATGCCAACACCCGGCGCGGCAAAATCGACGTAATCGCCTTGATTGGCGTGGCTGTAGATCAATTCCGTGCCTTTGGTTGCGGTTACGGCCACCACATGGTCATAGGCTGCGGGGTAGGCGGGCTTATCCGAACGGCCCCAGTTGCCCACGGCGGCAACCAGCATCAGGTTGGACTTTTTGGCCAGATTGAAGGCTCTGCGCACCACCTTATTGTCGCTGCCTGCGATGGATAGGTTGATGGCGTGTACTTTTTGCGTTGCCAGCCAATCGATGGACTTCATCAGTCCGATGGCGGAACCGACCTTTTTGCCCTTTTCATTGATCTCAAACATGTTGGCGGCATAAAGCTTTGCGCCGGGGAGCAGACCGCCCCATTTGGCCTTGCCCACCAACATTGCGGCCACGGCGGTGCCATGGTCGGGCGGCCCGGGTTTGCGTCCGGCTTTGGGGAAGGCTTTGTAGTGCACATCTTGACCACTTAATGCCGGGTGGGTGGTGTCTACACCGCTGTCAATCTGGCCTATGACCAAACCCTTGCCACAGGTCGGGGACAGTTTGTCCCAACCGGCCATTTCACGGGGGTTTTCCCCTGCGGTTGGGCTGGCGCTTTCCTCAAATTGATGATTGGCATCAATGGTAACGCCGGGCAGCAAGATAGAGAGTTTTTTGATGGCGTCGGGGACACTCATGCCCGAAGGTGTCGAAACGCGCACCACCGCCAAACCAAGGTTGCCCAGATTGATATGTTCCATGACGCGGAACCCGGCGGGGCGAATTTTGTCTTCAAACCCTGTGGGGGGATCTGCAATAATAAGTTCACCGGGTTCATATGAACGCTCGGGATCGAAGGTGGAACGGCGGCCTTCATAGGCTTTAAAAGGATCGGCCGTGGGTGCGGTTAATGTCGTCGTGGTGGTGGAACTGGCAGCACCCGTCGCAGACGATTGGGCACTGAACGGCGCATCTTTTTGGGCAATGATGGTGCGTTTTGGTTTTTCAGGCTGCGTAAAATACGTATAGGCCCCCAC
>JAESUA010000157.1 GCA_016763255.1 Magnetovibrio sp.
CTCATATGGTCGGGATCAACATGAACGAGGCGCTAGACGATCCTGTGATGGGGCCTCCTGTTGTGGCGCACATTTCCGAAGCGATTTATCGCTCGGCAGCGATCGGTGGCCCGGGCTTCAACATCTTCATTGATGAGGCGGCAAAACTTCTTCAAAACCCCGGTTTTAAATCCCTCGCGATGGAGATGTTCCGTGAATATCGCAAACTCAACGGATCAGTCGGCATGGCCTTTCAAGATCCGGCGGCGTTGTTCCGCTCCGGCGATGCGGAAGCCTTCCTGGAAAATACCGCAACCTTGATGTTCCTGCCGAACAGCCTCGCGACGCGCGAGAGCCTTGAACGCTTCAACTTCAACGATGAGAACATGAACTTTGTTCTTGGTGGAAGCTTTTACCAACGCCAGGCCGGTCAGCGCCAGGTGCTGGTCGTCAAACGCGATGCCGCAACCGGCTTTGATGAAACAGCGATCTTAGACATCGACCTTACGCCGCTTGGCGATTCCTTGCGCTTCTACCGCGCCGGCGTCGATGCAAACAACGATCTGGCAGACCTCAAACGCCTGTGGGGGGACGAATGGCTAACCCATCTGTAGTGACGACAGGGGAAGTCTTGGTCGGTGCCCTCTGCAATTTCAAAAACCACCTTGGTGAGAAGGTATCTCAAGTAACGGTTACGCAAACAGTCCCGCAAATCGGCTGGGCACGGATTGATCACGCCAGTGGTTTGAGCAGCTGGTGTTCAACAGACCGACTTGAGGTGACTGAAATATGAACCCACGCCGCGCCATAGCAGAGCTGATTGCAAGAGGTGACATCGCCCAGTTGGGCGGCGGTCATGTCCTCGTATCAGAGCTGTCAACGGAGCTGCTTGAATACCTGTCCGCTTTTGATGCGGATCTCGAAGACTTCGAAGACGAGGGCCTGGATGAAGACGGCTTGGTTGCTGAAGAAAGTGAGCAAGAGGTGGGACGACATGTCTGAAGTGAATCTATTGCAGATCCTCTGCTTAGCTATCTACAGCCTTGGCATTATTGGAAGTGTGTTCATTTTGCTTATGGCCATCGCCAAGAACGCACCCTCTCTTTTCCCATATTTCGCGGCTAGTGGAGTGCTTTTCTCAGCAACCACCGGCTTCGCTGTTCTCTTAAAAATGATGAGGATTTTCTAATGCGCAAACTTCGCTTCATCGTCTTGTCGTTCATCTGCCTGGCGGGACTGCCAGTCAACGCATGGGCAACCATGGCCGTGATCGACACATCGGCCATCGCCAAACTGACCGATCAGCTGAGCAAGATGCAAAAGCAGATCGAAGCTTTGACCGGAATATCCAAAAAAATCCAAGATCAAATCGATGCGGTCGGAAAATTTGGAAAGATCACTCTACCGTTCATCAACGCGACCAAGATCGCCTCTCAGATCCGCCAAGACGTGCAATGCCTGAAGCCGGATTTATCCAAGATCATGCCGAGTGTTGAGTTTGAAGATATGGATTGGAACTCGGTCTGTCAGGCTGGCTCGGCTTACCGCAAAACCCTTTGGCTCGATCCGGAGAAATTCAACCAATTGCCAAGCTGGCGGGAAAAGAACCAGGCCGCGCGCGCCGTGGAAGACCGTCGTGAAAACGTTCTCTCCCACGCTACCGAAAGCGGACTGGCCCTCGGTGACATCGCGGCCCAGGACGTGGAGAAGACGAATAAAGCAGCCGACGAGTTGGACACCGCAGTCAATGCTGCCGACACAGAGCGAGAACACATCGCGACGATCGCCAAAGGTCAGGTTTTGCTGATCCGCACGATGACGCAGCAAAATCAGATCCTCGCGCAAATGCTGAAGGTCCAATCGGCCTTCGCGCTCAAGGCCGGCCTATCGGTCGAAAGTATGCTGAGTAAGGAAAGCGATAAGAACAGTGGGGGTGGACAATGACCCTACTTGTTCTTGCTCAACCAACGGGCATTGCCCTTCGCCATCCGGGCATTGTCTTCCTTGACGTTCTTTGGCAGTCGCCAGTCTGGCAGATCGTTGCACTGTCCAGTGAAAATATTGAGGGACGCGATCACCATGCAATTGATTGCCCGCTTGTTTTTATTCCATCCCTCACTGCCGTAAACCTTCAGAGGCTTACGCCAAGTTTTATAAATCTCACTCCACTGCTCGTATGTCCTCACAACATCGTGGCAGCGCCTAATCAGTTTGGCGTCTTTATGCCCTTCAAGGACTTGCAATGCCTGTTGAGGCGATCTCTTAAAGCTTTTCTCCCACTGATCGTAGATCCCATTGTCAGGGCATCTATCCGAGAAAAAAGCATCCAATTCATCACCAGAAAACTCACTCCACACAGTCTTCGCATACCCAAAATTAAAGAAATCTTTGGGGAGAGAAACCTCTGCACGAGCATTCAAACTAAATAGAAAGATAAAAGCAATGCCTGGAAGAACTAACAAAGAAACCGACTGCTTCACCGGCGACATCGTTAGCGAATACGTCAACCTGGCGAACCAATTCACGCAGGACTTGAGCCAAGCGTTACTCGCTCCGATGTGGACATTGTTCATGGCATTCGCAGGTTTGTGGATCGTCATCAGGGGCCTCCAACTGGCAGCTTTTCATACAACTATAAGGGATGTAACCAAGGAATTTATGTTCGTCATAATAGCTGCAATTTTGCTGTCAGGCCAGGGCCCAGAACTGGTTAACACCATCTATTCCGCTTCGTTAAACATGATGGGCAGCGCCGCCAGCGTGGCGCTGGCAGTTGGTGACCAAAGCGACACTGCGGCTACGGCTGTCAACGGGACAGTTCCTTTAGGCAGTGGCATGAAAACACTCGTCTGCACCGCTGAGGAAGGCGTCACAAACGTGTTCATCATGGGCTCCATGATTGCCAAATCGGCATCTCTAACCGACCCGATGCCATATCTCTACGCCCTCGTTTTGGTCCTCCCGTACTTCCTCGTTCTTATCGTCTATTTCAGCCAGGTCGTGGTGTCGATATTTCGCGTCATGATGCTGGCGGTTCTAAGCCCGTTCCTCATGCTCGGCTTCGCCTTCGGCTGGGGCCGGGACATGATGAAGTCCGGCGTCAAAACCTTGATTGCCGCCTTCATGGTTCTCTTCGGTTCGACCGCAGCCCTGGCCGTCATGCTTTACGGCATTAGCAGCCTGGATATTGGTGTCGATCCCACGCAAGAGAGCGTTCGGGAAATGGCCTCCATCACAAACCCCGATTTCTTGCTGGCCCTGGCAATGGGCTGGCTGGGAACAGCCTTCATGACGGAAGCGACCGGAATGGCGAACTCAATCGCCGGATCATCTTTGACCAACACCGCCGCCGGCATCATCACAGCTGGCGCAACGGCGACGACAGCGATTTTGTCGAAGCCCGTCATCGAGCGGCTTGGCAACTTTCGGCACAACGCAACAAAGTCCGTTGTCGATCTTATTGAAAAAATGAAGAAGTAAAGGAGCCCTCTCAATGAAGAAGGCAATAGCTCTTGCATCACTCGCATTCGTTTTAGCGGCATGCGGCACGACAAACACTGAGATGCCCACCAACCAAGGCGACGGCACGGACCTAATGCGCAAAAGCCCCTGCGCATGTTCTCAGCTCGACTATGACGACAGGGGGTATCAATGGCTTGGCTGAAGAAAAAGAAACAGCCACAAGCGGACGACAGAGTTGAAGACCTGGCCCCGCATGCGCCTGTTGCAGCTGCCGATCCTTACAGCTTTCGAGTGGCGCATCGTCGCCTTGCATGGCTGCTGCGGATCAGCGCCGGCACAAACATCGTGCTCGGCGCGTCCCTGGTGATGGCGCTCAACGCGCTCATCATCCTGATGCCCCTGAAGGAAACGCAGATCGCACTGCTTCGTGCAGATCCGCAAGACAACCGCCTCTATCGCATCGAACCTCTGTCGAAGACGGTCGATGGCTTTGATTTGGTGCTGGAAGACAAAGCACGCCGGTACGTGCGCCTCCTTCTTGAAATCGACAGCATCACGCAAACGGAGCGTTTCCGCGAAGCTTTCCGCATGACCGAAAAATCGTTCTACGAAAAGTTCAAGAAAGAACGCATCGATACCCGGGAAGTCCAGAACGCCATCAACAGCGGCCTGACGCGA
>JAESUA010000158.1 GCA_016763255.1 Magnetovibrio sp.
CAGACAGTGCCTTTGCCGCCCACCTGTCGGGCCAGGAAACCGCCGATTTGCGGCGCTGGTTGCTGGGCGCGGAAGAAGGTCGGCGTTCCAGATCACGCGGGCTCAAAGCCCGGCTCGATGATTTTATCGCGGATGATGAAAAACTCGATCACTTGGTTCAAGACGTGCGCCAAGCCGCGACTAAATTGCCGGGGCCCAATTGGCGCACGCGGCTGACGGACGGTGAGGGCGAGGACCAATCTTCGGGCCCGGCGGAAGCGTTCTTGGCGTTTGTGCGCCAGCAGGTTTATGCGCGTGACAAAGGCGCGGACGGTAGCTATTCGCTGGAATGCCAATGTGATCCACCCATCGACGGGCTGATCTCGGTATCGCTGGAACTCGACCAGGCCTTGATGGGCTTGGAGCATCCGCTGCAAGGTTTGATCAAGCGCTTGCTGGGCAAGCTTGATGATGAGGCGGCCGAGCTGGAAACGTCGGAGCGTACCCGCATCGAAGGTCTCGCCGCCAGCTTGGAACGCCGCGCGCTGCTGCCCGTTAAAGCGTGGCGCTCGATGCTGAAATCATTGCGCGACGGCACCCCCGAAGATTTCGTCGATTGGATGAGCGTCGAGCGGATGGGCGGGCGCGATCTTGATGTCGGCGTTAATCGCCATTGGCTCGATCCGACCAAACCGTTTGCCCAATGCATGTCACAAACCGCGCAGGGGGTATTGATCACGTCTGCCACCTTGCGTGATGATGGTGATTGGGCCGCGGCCGACGCGCGCACCGGGGCCAAACACATGGACAGCCCGACGGTTTACGTGGCGCAAAAATCACCGTTTGATTATGCCGAGCAAACGCGCATTTTTGTGATTACGGATGTGAACAAAAATTCCGTGTCGCAAGTTTCGGCGGCGTACCGTGAATTGTTCCTGGCCGCGGGTGGCGGCGCGCTGGGCCTGTTCACCGCCATCCACCGTTTGCGCACGGTGTATGAGCGCATCGCGCCTGAATTGGATCAACAGGGTTTTCCGCTGTATGCCCAGCACATCGACCCGCTCGACGTCGGCACCTTGGTGGATATTTTTAAGGCCGAAACCGATGCCTGTTTGTTTGGCACCGATGCGGTGCGTGACGGCGTCGACGTTCCGGGGAAATCATTGCGGCTGATCGTTTTTGATCGGGTGCCGTGGCCGCGCCCGGACATCTTGATGCGCGCACGGCGCGATCATTTTGGCGGCCGCAGCTATGATGAAATGCTCACCCGGCTCAAGCTCAAACAGGCTTATGGGCGCTTGGTGCGCAAAAAAGATGATCGGGGCGTGTTCGTGATGCTCGACAGCGCGCTGCCGACCCGTATGACCACCGCGTTCCCCAAGGATGTTGAGATCCAGCGCATCGGCCTCAAAGACGCCATCGCGCTCACCTCGACGTTTCTCTCCGATGGTGGCGACTTGTCAGACAGGTCTTGAACCCCCATACTTTGCTAACCACGTCTTATGCGTTAGGAACAAAGCGGAGAGACGCCCATGGGGGATCGCATATCCATCGCCAAAGCCGCCCGCTTGCTGGGTATCGATCGCCATGAGTTGTGCGATCGCCTGGACCATGCGGGCATTCAAGGTTTTGAAGGTGCGGTGGATTTGGACGCCGTCAAACGCATCTCACCCAAGCTCAGCAGGTCCGACGCGCTGCTCAGCGAACGCACCCGTCTGATCCAACAAACCGCGCGCCGCCGCCAAGCCGCGGCCCCACCCAGAAAACCCGAGGCCGAGCTGCAAGACGATCTCGATCGCATGCACAACAAATGGCTGCTGGAACGCAAAAAAGCCCAGGAGTACTCGGTGCTGTTCGACAACCTGATCGACGAGCTAGGCCACTGGCAAGCCTCCGACGACGAAACCAAGGCGCGATTTGCGCTGGAGTTTTCTCACTGGATTTGTAAGCAGTTTGATTAAGTGGATGAGGCGATTTATCAACACTCTTCGTCATGGTCGGGGGTGACGGTGAGGGGGGGCCCTTTGAAAATTAAAGAGGACTCGAAAAAAACGTTTCCAAAATTTCAAAATGTTCCGCCACATTCAGCGCCGGGGCGTGGCCGCAGTCGGGAATTTCTTGGACTTGGCATTTTGGGCCGCGCCTCGTCATCTCTTGGGCCAGGGTGCGCGGTATCAGGTCAGAGTTTTCGCCGCGCAGTAACAGGGTTTTCGCCTCAATCTGATCGTAGGCACCCCACATTAGATAATCTGTGGGGTAATGGATCAATTGGCGGATCATGCGCGGGTCGTAGTGCACGGTGATCTTGCCGTTGTCTTTACGTCGGGCCGAGGTTTCGGCCATGGCGCGCCATTGTTCATCGCTTTGATAGCCGTAGGGCGCGTAGATGGATCTGAAATAGGTTTCCAGCTCGCCTATGGTGTTAAATTCAGGCGGATTGCTGACGTACTCGATGATGCGTTCCACCGAGGTGGCCGCCGGTTCGGGGCCAAAATCGTTGAGCGCTAAATGGGTGATGCGGCCTTTTAAATCCCCGGCGGCCAGCTTGATGCCCAACGCGCCGCCCATGGAGGTGCCCAGCCAGCGCAGATTTTGAAGGCCCAGCTGGTCGATCAGATCCACCGCAATGCGGGCGTACATCTGCAATCCATAGTCTTTTTCATCACGTGCCCATTGCGATAACCCACGACCGATGGTGTCGGGGCAGATGATGCGGTAGCGATCTGCAAAGTGCACCGCGCATGGATCAAAATCACGCCCGGTGCGTGCCAAGCCGTGCCACATGATCAGCGGTTCGGCGTCTTGCGGCCCCCAGGCTGTGTAGTGAATGTCATAGCCTGCACAGCTGAGATAGTTCGATGACATTTTGGCCATGCCGCTTTCCTTTTCAGTCGCGTTTGGATGTGCAAAGACTAGCGCAAAACAAAAAGCCCCGCATCCGAAGATGCAGGGCTTTTCATTTGAGCAAAAGGCTCGGGTATTGAGGGTTGGTCTTCCTTAGAAGCCCATACCGCCCATGCCACCCATGCCGCCCATGTCGCCGCCCGGCATGCCGCCGCCAGCGCCACCAGCAGAAGCTGGTTCGGGTTTGTCGGTGACCATGGCTTCGGTGGTGATCAAAAGGCCAGCAACCGAAGCTGCGTCCTGAAGAGCCACACGAACGACCTTAGTCGGATCGATGATGCCGGATTTGACGAGATTTTCAAACACACCGGTCTGAGCGTTGTAGCCCCAAGAGGTGTCTTTGGATTCCATCAACTTGCCAGCGATCACGGCGCCATCAGCACCTGCGTTTTCGGCGATCTGACGCACAGGCGTCTGAATCGCGCGACGCACGATGTCGATGCCGACGTCCTGATCGTTGTTCTCGCCTTCGAGTTTGGCCAAAGCTTTGGTGGCGTACAAAAGAGCCGTACCGCCGCCTGGGACCACGCCTTCTTCGACA
>JAESUA010000159.1 GCA_016763255.1 Magnetovibrio sp.
AAAGTCGCCGCTTTGTCACGATTTGGCATTGATGTCGCCGAACGGGTCACCCACGCATTTCCGTCCAACAAACACAATGAACACTACCTTGAGACCAAAAAAATAAAGGGCGGGCATTTATTTTAGGTCTTATTCTTTTGCAGCATGGCGAACCCGGTAAAACCTCCCTTACGGTTTCACATTCACGGCACAAATTGCCGCATTGTGCTGTCATTATATTATCGTAATAATCTCTAATAGCCTGAAATCAATAAGTTATTAGTTTGGCACTCGGATTGCATAGTCAACACTGAACCACTGGTGCGTTTTATCGGTGGTGACCTAAATGTGCAACCAATCACGGACAGTGCTTATGGAAATATCACAATATACGGGTACAAACCTGTTGGCACCGCGTGATGTCCAGCGTGAGCAATCCAAAACGGCCATCACACCCATCAGCGCCGTTTCCGGCAATCCATCACAGACGCCGCAAGATGAAGAGTCCATCAACCTCTTTGATACGCTGCTCGACACCGTCAATCCGCTACAGCACATTCCCGGCGTATCCACCGCTTATCGTGCCGTTACTGGCGATGAAAGCAACGCACTGGCCAATATGGCTGGTGGGTTTTTATTTGGTGGACCGGTGGGTCTGGCGGCCGGGGCCGCCACATCGTTTTTGGAGATGCTCACCGGCAAGGATTTGATGGGCCATGCCATGGCATTTTTTGACGGTGATGACGTGGCGCCCGAACCCGCTCCTGATGCAGGGTTAGAGCTCACCAAATCCACCGAAGCCCAAAGCAATGAATCCTTATTTAAGTCCACTAAACCCATGGATGTGTCCCAATATCTAGCTTATGCGCAGGCGCAGGCGGAGCAAAATAAAGGCTTTGGTGCCGATGCCAACGATGTCAGTTGGTCATCAAATATATGGACTCAAAATGCCTTAAAAGAAGCCACCGGGTTATATGAAAGCAGCCAAGACAGGGCCGACAAACCTCGCCAACAGAGCCAACAACGCAGCGTTTAGTGCAACGTAGCATGAGGATAAAATCATGCGGATTTTAGTCGAGCCGGATGGTTTTGTTGTGTTTTCTCACCAGCGTATGCGCTGTGCCCTGGGCAAAGGTGGCATCCGCATCGATAAATGCGAAGGCGACGGGGCCACCCCGGTCGGTGAATTTGCCTTAGGCCGGGTGTTTTATCGCCCCGACCGCCTGTCAACTCCACCTTCAGCTGAACTCACGATCCAGCCTCTCACCAAAAACATGGGCTGGTGCGATGATACCCGGCACCCGGATTATAATTGCCTGATCACCCTGCCCCATCCAGCGCATCATGAGAAGATGTGGCGTGAAGATGGCCTTTATGACGTGGTGGTGGAAATTCTCTACAACACCGATCCGCCGCGCGCAAACATAGGCAGTGCCATTTTCATCCACGTTGCCAAGCCCAATTATGCCCCGACAGAAGGCTGCATAGCCTTGAAATTAGATGATTTATTAAAATTGTTGCGCATGTGCACCAAAACCAGTTTCATCACCATCCCAGCGCCAAGTTAAGCTTATTTCAAGGGCGGTTTGGGACGGCTGCCAAAAATTGCGGTGCCGACCCGCACGTGGGTGGCACCGAACGCGATGGCGGTCTCAAAATCAGCACTCATGCCCATGCTCAAACCGGTTAAGCCATTGCGCGCCGCTATTTTTGCCAGCAGGGCAAAATGCAATGAGGCTTCTTCATCCACCGGTGGAATGCACATCAGACCGCACACCTCCAACTGCAATTCATCGCGACACAAGGCGATAAAAGCATCGGCATCGGTCGGTAAAATCCCGGCTTTTTGCGGTTCTTCGCCGGTGTTGATCTGAATATAAACCGGCAGGTGCTTGTCCACCCGGGCAAATTCCTTGGCCAGGGCACGAGCTAATTTTTCCCGATCCAGGGTTTGAATAACATCAAATGTCGCCACTGCGGCCTTAACCTTATTGGTTTGCAGCGGGCCGATCAGATGCAGCGTTACATCACCAAAGTCTTGGCGCAATTGTGGCCATTTTTGCTCCGCTTCTTGCACCCTATTTTCGCCAAATAGACGATGTCCGGCCTGCAAAACCGGGCGAATACGCTCCACACCATGGATCTTCGATACCGCCACCAAGCTCACCTCACCAGGGTCGCGATCGACGGTTTTGGCGGCCTGTAAGATCGCCTCGTTAACGTCCGCCAACTGGGCGGCACCATCATAGGACTGGTCAGTCATGTCTATTTCTCAATTCTTTAAAACGGCTGCTGCGACTAGGATGTTGATCATGCGGATGATACAAGGCCCACTATGGTGAAGTTAGCAAACCTGCGCGCCCCGCTCAATCGGCGCTGCGTGCCAAAACAGACAAACATACCACGCTGGTATTTAATGAGCGACCATGCCCGTATGCCCGCCCCGGGGCCATGGCTCAAAAATATGCCACCCGGCGGCGCGGTGATTTTGCGCGATCTTGATGCCAAACGCCTGGAACTGTTGGCTATACGCATAATCCCCCTCGCCCACGCCTTGGGCTTGAAGGTTTTGATTGCCGGAGATGTGCGTTTGGCCCTCAAACTCAACGCCGACGGTGTGCACCTGTGCGAACATCTGGTGCGACGCAATGCCCTGCGCCTGCGACCGCAAAAGGCAAATTTTTTAATCACCGCTGCGGCCCATAACCGCATTGCGTTGCAGCGCGCCACACGGATCGGAGCCCAGGCGATTTTGCTGTCACCGGTGTTTACCACCAATAGCCACCCGGGTGCAAAGAGCCTGGGCATCACGCGTTTTTGCGCCCTGGCGCGCCACTCAAAATTGGCCATCATCGCCCTAGGTGGAATCAATTCAGCCACCATCAAGCGCTTGCGCAGCAGCCCGGCTTATGGGATCGCGGCCATCGATCTGTGGACCCAAACCGCTTAAATCACATAGGTTATGCAAAAAAAGACAAAAAGAAAGGGCGGCCGAAGCCGCCCTTTCTCCAGTCTTTCGACTGCGATCATTTGATCAAAGTTTACTTCAACTTAGAAGCCAACTTCGATACCAGCGATCACACCGGAAACCTGAGCGGATTTACCGAGAACATACGTGGCGCCATCGCCTTCGCCATCACGCTTCAGGTTGAAGTAGGTCGCGGACAGGGCAACACCGGCACCCAAGTCATACGAACCTGCAACACGCCATGCGCGATCTTTGTTGTCGCCAGAGACGCCCGTGGTGCCATCGTTTTTGGCCCAGGAGTAGCTAGCGGAAACGGTGTACGGACCGGTGTTGTAAGCAACGCCCAAGTCGTACTCTTTGCCGTCACCAGCAAGATTATCAGTGCCGTCATCGTCTTTGGTGCTGACATAAGAACCGCCAACGGTGACGCCGGACATAGCAACGCTCAAACCGAAATGGACGTTGTTATTCACGCCGTTCAAGCGAGTCTGGGACAGATCAGCTTTGACAGCAACGCCGCTCACATCGCCAGCATAGGCAATACCGAAGGAAGAACCATCGGCGGTGGTGTTACGATCAAGGTTATCAGCATCAGATGCGCTGGAACCTTCAGCCGCGGAATAAGAAGCGAAACCTTTGACGCCGTTGAAGGTCGGGGTGACATATTTCAGCTTTGCTGAGTTGTCGCCGTTCCAATCGCGGAGCGCAGAGAAGGTGAAAGCTTCGTTGTTGCCGTTATTGGCAGCCATCTGAGCCCAGTCATCCAAATCACGATAACCGAAGTTGCCAACCGCGTTCGGAGCATTGACGTCGAAATCGTCGGAAGCGTGAGCAGTGACACCCATGGTCAATGCGCCCATAGCGTCGGAGCTGATGGTCAAGAAGGATTTGTCGGTGGAATTTCCGCCTTCTTCGCCGTCGCCTTCGAGTTCGATCTGAGCTTTAACGGTCAGGCCGTTGTCCAAGGTGGTCGAACCGGAGAAGTAAACTTCGGTGTTGGAATCTTGGCTGAGCGACATGGCACGGTCGGAGTTGTTGGTGCCGGTGTTGGATGCTTCATCATCGCTGATGACACCAACATAGTGACGCATGAAGCCACCGAGCTCGAGTTTGATTTTGTCAGCTGCAAAAGCTTCGGTGCTGATGGCGCCCAGAGCGATAACCGCCGTGGTGCCGAGAAGGATTTTTTTCATGGTATCTCCTAGTACGTTATCCCCCTACCGTCCCCTGTTTGATGTACCGGATTTTAAAATCCTTAGATGCATCGAGAACTGATAGTAAGGTCATCCCCAAAATGGATGCCACACACTGACCCTAGCGGTTTCTTTAAGCAAGGATCCCAAGCCGACTTGTGTTGTTTATTCTTCTCAGCGTGACATAAATACAACAAACTGATGAATGGCCGCCTTTAAAACGGTGAAATTCATCCGGTTAGACCCTACAAATAATCTCCTGGGTGTAACCTATCCGTGACACTCGACTCAAAGCGGCCTGGTCCAAAATAACCAAATTCCTAATTTTGCACTTCACACTCATGCACCTGGTGATCACCATAATTCTGCACATCTTCGTAAAGCCAACACATCGCTCATTGCTCAATACGTCAAGCTGGCTATGATGATCAAATTTCAGCCTCACACGCCTTAACATGAGCCGTGCCGTATGACTTACCGGAGAGTTTGCCATTATGAAGACCACCACCATCCAACGTGTGCTGCTCTTGACCTGCATTGCGGCCTTTGGTCTCAGCGCCTGCAGCGGCGGCAAGGTTGAAATACCGCGCAAATCGCGAGCTGGTGAAATTGGCGTCCAATACGAAGACAATCCCCGCGACACCTTATTTGGTGAGGGTGGCCTTTCGTTAGGCGGCGGCACTAAAAAATCCGGTTCACTTGGCAGCGGTGGCGGCGGTATCGGGGTTAATTCGTATCTCTGGCGGGCGTCTCTTGACACCATTGCCTTTATGCCGGTCACCAGTGCCGACCCCTTTGGTGGGGTGATCATCACCGATTGGTTTTCACCCAGTGAAACCCCCAACGAACGCTTCAAGCTTAATGTCTATGTCCTGGGTCGCGCCCTGCGCGCGGATGGCATTCGCGTATCGGTTTTCCGTCAAGTGTATGATGCCAACGCCAATTGGCGCGACGCTGCGGTGGAACCCGATGCCGGGCGCAAACTCGAAGACGCGGTGCTGACCCGGGCGCGCCAATTGCGCAACGAAACTCGCATGCTGAAGAACTAAATTAAGATAGCCCCTCCAACCACAGGAATTCGCACACCCGATGTCGCGCTATAATTTCAAAGAAACAGAAGCCCGCTGGCAAAAGGTCTGGACCGATCAGGCCACCTTTAACGTCACCGAAGATCCGAGCCGCGAAAAATATTACGTGCTCGAAATGTTTCCCTATCCTTCGGGACGGATCCACATGGGGCATGTGCGCAACTATACCTTAGGCGATGTGGTGGCGCGGTTTAAACGCGCCCAGGGTTTTAACGTTTTGCACCCCATGGGTTGGGATGCCTTTGGTTTGCCGGCTGAAAACGCCGCAATCCAAAACAACACCCATCCCGCCAAGTGGACCACACAAAACATCGCCACCATGAAGGCTCAGCTCAAAACCATGGGCCTGTCTTATGACTGGAGCCGTGAACTCGCCACCTGCACGCCGCAGTATTACAAACACGAACAAAAAATGTTCCTGGATTTCCTCAAAGCCGGGCTGGCTTACAAAAAAGAGTCTTGGGTCAATTGGGATCCGATTGAAAACACCGTGCTGGCCAATGAACAAGTGATCGATGGCA
>JAESUA010000160.1 GCA_016763255.1 Magnetovibrio sp.
ATTGATGATGTCGACCAACAACATCCTCTCACCTGCCAACGGCAAGCCGATCATCGTGCCGTCCCAGGATATCATTCTGGGTCTGTACTACATGACCATGCAGCGTGATGGCGAGAAGGGCGAAGGCATGCTCATCGCCGACATGGGCGAAGTGGAACATGCACTAGACGAAAAGGTTCTGTCACTGCATGCCAAAATCACCACCCGCTATCACGGTGTGGATGAAGACGGCAAAGACAAGGTCTTCCGTGTAGAGACCACCCCGGGTCGTTTGATGGTTGCGCAGATTTTGCCAAAGCACCCGCAAATGGGCTTTGAGATTATCAACAAGTTGTTGACCAAAAAAGAAATCACCAACGTTATCGATTTGGTGTATCGCCATTGCGGTCAGAAAGAGACGGTCATCTTTGCCGATCGCCTGATGGGTCTCGGCTTCTCCAACGCGTGCCGTGCCGGCATCTCGTTTGGTAAGGACGATCTGATCATACCCGATGCCAAAGAAAAGCTGGTCGGCGATACCGAAGCGAAAGCCAAGGAATACGAGCAGCAGTATCAGGATGGTCTCATCACCCAGGGCGAAAAGTACAACAAGGTTGTTGATGCTTGGTCGCACTGCACCGACATGGTGTCCGATGCAATGATGAAGGTGATTTCGGAAGACGTCCCCGGAAAACCCGTCAACTCGGTCTACATGACGGCACACTCCGGTGCGCGTGGTTCGGTCGCTCAGATGAAACAGCTGGCCGGTATGCGTGGCCTGATGGCCAAGCCGTCTGGTGAAATCATCGAAACACCGATCATCTCGAACTTTAAAGAGGGCCTATCGGTGCTGGAGTACTTCAACTCCACTCACGGTGCACGTAAGGGGCTTGCCGATACCGCGTTGAAGACCGCGAACTCGGGTTATCTGACCCGTCGCTTGGTTGACGTTGCGCAAGATTGCATCGTTTACGAAGAAGATTGCGGCACCGACGTTGTGATCACCGTTTCGTCGGTGGTCCAAGGTGGCGAAATCGTGGTCGACATTGGCGAACAGCTTTTGGGTCGTACGTTAGGTGAAGATGCACTGCATCCGATCACCGGCGATCTGGTGGTCAAGAAGGGCACGTTGGTTGACGAAGCCGATGCAGCTCTGCTCACCGAAGCCGAGATCGAAAGCCTCAAGGCCCGTTCTCCGCTGACCTGTGGCAGTAAAGCCGGTATCTGTGCCACGTGTTATGGCCGTGATCTGGCCCGTGGTACCCGCGTCAACTTGGGCGAAGCGGTCGGCGTTATGGCCGCTCAATCCATTGGCGAACCCGGTACTCAGTTGACCATGCGTACCTTCCACATCGGTGGTGCCGCGCAGAAGGGCACAGAGCAGTCCTTCATCGAAGCGACCTTCGACGGTAAGGTTAAGCTGACCAATTGCCAGACGGTGAAAAATTCCACAGGCATTTTGATCATCATGAGCCGTAATGCTGAATTGGTGATGATTGATGATCAGGACCGTGAACGGGTGCGCCAGCGCATTCCATATGGTGCAAAATTGTTGGTCAAAGACAAAGCTAAGGTCAAACGTTTAGATAAGTTAGCCGAGTGGGATCCGTTCACCTTGCCTATCATCACCGAGAAAAATGGTGTCGTCAGTTATGTCGATCTCGTCGAAGGTGTGTCTTTGATGGAACAGATGGATGAAGCCACCGGTATCTCGTCCAAGGTGGTCGTCGATTGGAAATCTCAGCCTAAGGGCTCGGATCTTAAGCCACGCATCACCCTGCGTGACCAAAATGGCGACGTCATCATGTTGGATGAAGAACTGGAAGCACGATACTTCCTGCCGGTAGACGCGGTTTTGTCGGTTGAAACCGATCAGGAAGTGCATGCCGGTGACGTGCTTGCGCGTATCCCACGTGAAAGTGCCAAGACCCGCGACATCACCGGTGGTTTGCCGCGCGTTGCGGAATTGTTCGAAGCCCGTAAGCCGAAAGACTACGCCATCATCACCGAAATTGATGGTCGTGTTGAATTCGGCAAGGACTACAAGAACAAACGTCGCGTTGTCGTGGTGCCGACCGATACCGAAGCAGAGCCCAGAGAGTACATGATTCCGAAGGGCAAACACTTGGCCGTCCAAGAAGGCGACTTTGTGCAACGGGGCGATCCCTTGATGGATGGCAACCCGGTTCCGCATGATATTCTTGCGGTTATGGGTGTCGAAGCGTTGGCGGAATATCTGGTCAACGAAATCCAGGAGGTCTATCGCCTGCAGGGTGTGAAAATCAATGATAAGCACATCGAGGTGATCAGCCGTCAGATGTTGCAGAAAATTGAGGTCACCGAACCCGGCGACACCACCTACTTGGTGGGCGAATTGATCGATAAGATCGAGTTCGAGAAGGTCAATGCCAAGACTGTCGATGCAGGGGACAAACCCGCCAGCTCGATTCCCGTTCTTCAGGGCATCACCAAGGCATCCTTGCAGACCCAGTCGTTCATCTCGGCGGCGTCGTTCCAGGAAACCACGCGTGTTCTCACCGAGGCTGCAGTCTCGGGCAAGATTGATCATCTGATCGGTCTTAAGGAAAACGTGATCGTGGGACGCTTGATCCCGGCGGGCACCGGTTCGGTGATGAATAATTTCCGTACCATCGCTGCCTTACGTGATGAGGAACTGATTGCCAAGTCCGGTCCGGGTGAACTCGAAGAGCAAGGACTGCCGCAGGTGGATGTCATGGCCACTCCTATTCCGGTTGCACCGGCGACTCCAAAAGGTAAATAAACACCAGTCCAAGCCCCTGGCGAGGCCAGGGGCGGGGATTCCTGCAGATTTGGGCGGTGATTGGGAAGTCTTCTCGATCACTGCCCATTTTATTTCAGGTGGCGGTGTATTTGGGGTTTTAAGTTTCTTAAACGACAATATTTGGGTAGTGATCGGAAAGGGCGTGTGTGGTGCTATTCTTTGCTTGACGGGGTTCGGCCCCGTGCATAGTATGCGCCACCTCTTCAGGAGTTTGGTGGTGAGCCTAAAGGTTTCTCGGTTATTCGAGAACTGGGCGGTTTAGACGCAGATTTCGTGAAGTTAGCGCGTTGCAAAATAGAAGCCCTTTAGGGCATGACTGACCGCCAAGAGGCAGGATTACCACCCTGTTCTGGCCTCTACGGTCTTTTGTCGCACCGGAAAGCCGCCTGAACATTAGGTTCATCGGCAAGGTTTCCCGGTGCATATGTAATGGAAAGAACGGTATGCCAACGATTAATCAGTTGATCCGTAAGCCTCGTAAGGCTCCGCGTGAGACAAGTAAGGTACCCGCACTGAAGGCTTGCCCTCAGAAACGCGGTGTTTGCACACGTGTGTATACGACCACTCCTAAGAAGCCTAACTCGGCTCTTCGTAAGGTCGCCCGTGTGCGTTTGACCAATGGTTTTGAGGTCACAAGCTACATTCCTGGTGAAGGCCACAACCTGCAGGAGCACTCCGTTGTGATGATCCGCGGCGGTCGTGTTAAAGATTTGCCGGGTGTTCGCTATCACATCATTCGCGGCACGTTGGATACACAAGGTGTTTCCGATCGTCGTCAGCGTCGTTCCAAATACGGCGCTAAGCGTCCTAAGTAGTCTAGAGGAAGTCGAGAGATGTCCCGTCGTCATGCTGCTGTAAAGCGCGATGTTCTGCCTGATGCCAAATTTGGCGATCAGGTTGTCACAAAATTCATGAACTGCCTGATGCTCGATGGCAAAAAATCTGCCGCCGAACGTATTGTTTATGGTGCCTTTGAATTGATGGAAAGCAAGGTCAAGTCAGACCCGCTGGCCATGTTTCATGAAGCCATCGACAATGTTAAACCGTCCGTCGAGGTGCGTTCGCGCCGCGTCGGTGGTGCGACCTATCAGGTTCCTGTCGAAGTGCGTGTTATACGCCGTCAGGCCCTCGCAATTCGTTGGTTGGTTGAAAAGACCCGCAATCGTTCTGAAAACACCATGGTCGAACGCCTCGCCGGCGAGCTCATGGATGCCGCTCAGAACCGCGGTTCTGCCGTGAAGAAGCGCGAAGATACCCATAAAATGGCAGAGGCTAATAAAGCCTTCTCCCATTACCGCTGGTAAGGATTGTCGACGATGGCACGTAAAGTCTCCCTCGATAAATACCGCAATATCGGCATCATGGCGCACATCGATGCTGGTAAAACCACCACCACCGAGCGCATCCTGTACTACACCGGTAAGTCTTATAAGATCGGTGAAGTGCACGATGGTGCCGCGACCATGGATTGGATGGAGCAAGAGCAGGAACGTGGTATCACCATCACGTCGGCTGCAACCACCTGTCATTGGCGCGAACACCAGATCAACATCATCGATACCCCGGGCCACGTTGATTTCACCATTGAAGTCGAACGTTCTTTGCGTGTGCTTGATGGTGCCGTGACAGTGTTTGATTCGGTTGCCGGTGTTGAGCCGCAATCCGAAACTGTTTGGCGTC